>CALFOA010000269.1 GCA_937919795.1 uncultured Neisseria sp. | reverse complement strand
AGCCGATGTTGCCATCGAGCGAAATGTAGGACAGGCCGTATTTCGAGGCTTCGATTTCCGCCGCGTCTTCTTCGTCCAAATCGCGCATTTCGACGATTTCCGGATGACGGTACAGCGCGTTTGAATCGAAATTCATTTTCGCGTCCAGCGCGACCACTTTGCCATCGACCGTGGTGATCAGCGGATTGATTTCAGCCAAATCGGCGTCGGTTTCGACAAAGGCCTTGTACAAACCTTGTAACACGGTACGCGCACCACCGACCGATGCCTCCGGCATACCCATTTTGCGCGCCAAGTCGTCCGCTTGTTCATCGGTGATGCCGGTGATCGGATCAACGTAAAGTTTGTGAATCAATTCCGGTGTATGTTCGGCGACTTCTTCGATGTTCATGCCACCTTCGGACGAGGCCATCACGCAGACTTTTTGTGAGGCGCGATCCACCAGCATGCCGAGGTAGTATTCTTTTTGAATGTCCGCGCCCTCTTCAATCAGCAGGCGACGTACTTTTTGCCCCGCCGGACCGGTTTGATGCGTGACCAATTGCATGCCCAAAATTTGCTCGGCATATTGTTTGACTTCATCGATGGATTTGGCGACTTTCACACCACCACCTTTGCCGCGTCCGCCCGCGTGAATTTGCGCCTTTACAACCCAAACCGAGCCGCCCAGCGCCTGCGCCGTCTGCCCTTTGCTCGCATCAACACGCGCAGCCTTATTGCCGCGCAAGGCCAAATCGTCAAACATCCATTGATAGCCGCGCTGCATGCTGCGCCGGTTGGCGTCAATCGCCTGTTGGTCGAGCCGGTAATCTAAAGCGTTTTGCGCCTGATTCGCCACCGCCGTATTGCCCGCGCCTGTCGCGCCAAACAAGCGTGCAAGCTTGATGGCCTGGTCGGTTTGCTTGGCCGCCGCTTCTGCGCGCGCTTTCAGATAGGCATTGCTCTGATTGCCTTGCGCACCGGCGGCCACGCTGTCTCCACCCAATACATTCGCTTGTTGCAGCGCATTCACGTTGCTGGCCGTCTGTGTGTCTTCCGCCTGCTGCACATGCTCTAATCGGGTAGGCGCAACCGCCTCCGCTTCCTGCATAATCGCTTTGTTTTTCTGCTCGCTAAACTTTTGTTCTTCGCCTTTTTGATTAAGTGCCAATTGGCGTTGTGCCGTGGCGTAAGCGTCCTGCTCGTTTCGGGCGCGTTTGAACTCCCCTGCCTGCTGTTGCTGGCCGTAATAGCTCATCCCCGCGCCCACCGCCGC
This sequence comes from uncultured Neisseria sp., assembly GCA_937919795.1. Classification (GTDB taxonomy): domain Bacteria; phylum Pseudomonadota; class Gammaproteobacteria; order Burkholderiales; family Neisseriaceae; genus Neisseria. The sequence goes on along the minus strand of CALFOA010000269.1, from coordinate 574 downwards.
CACTATGTAAGGTATCGCTACATAACACATATCCCACCCCCTAGTACGTTACTCTACCGCCGTAGCCGCCCATATTGCCACCCGGCTGTTTGCCCATGTTGCCGTACGGATTGGCAGCTCCGTTTGCATACTGGTAACTGTTTAAAGCCCCACCAATGCTTGCAAACAAATTATTCAGTGCCCCGCTGCTCGGCTCTGATAAGGCCTGCTGCCGGTTAATCGCCATGCGCTGTGATGCCGTGGCTGCTGCGCTGTCCGCGTCCAATCCCGCATTAATGCGCGAAATCAAATCCGCGCGCGTGCTCTCATCGTTGCTGCGCATACTGGCTACCTGACTATCGGCCAGTTGGTTGGCCTGTATCGCCGCCCCCAGGGCCACGACTTCATCGGGATTCAGGTTGGTCAGCGGCTCGCGGCCAAAGAACCCGGCCACCGCAGCCTGAATCTGCGGCATGCGCGTGGAGCCGCCGACCATGACCACGCCCTGCACTTCTTCGCGATCCAATTGCGCATCGCGCAGGGTGCGGCGAACGGCACTCAGCGTACGCTTGGTGAGGTCCGCCGTCGCGGCATC
>CALFOA010000268.1 GCA_937919795.1 uncultured Neisseria sp. | reverse complement strand
GCTGGCACCGCAATTGTTATCGACTTTTGATGATCAACGCTATTTGCAGCGGCAGGCGGATGTATGGAAATAAGTAAAAAAGGGATGAAATGATAGCCAGTATTGCGGCGGTATCGCTGGGTGCAGCGGCAGGTGCGTGTTTGCGTTGGGTATTGGGCTTGTTGCTGGCGAATGTGTTCACCGCTTTTGCGCTGGGTACGCTGGCGGCAAACTGGATAGGCGCTTTTGCTATCGGTGTTTTTGTCGGCTTGGATAACTGGTGGCCGGGTATTACGCCGCAGATTCGATTGTTGCTGGTAACCGGTTTTCTCGGCGGTTTAACCACTTTTTCCGGTTTTTCTTTGGAAATCATCGCGATGCTGCAAGAGCAGCGTTATGTCACGGCGTTGATGACGGCTGCGCTGCATCTGTTTGGTTCACTGGTGCTGACCGCTTTAGGTATCTGGTGTATGCAGGGGTGGAGGGCTTGAGGATGATTGTTTAAGCACTATAATGCCTGTCTGAAAACGACCGAAGTGAGTTTTCAGACAGGCATTATTATGGATGTTTATCTTTAAATCAAAAACATCAAACCGCTGCATGCCAGTTGGGCATTTTTAAGCCGAAGGTTTTAATCTGACTGAGTTCGTCCAACTCTTTTACCGTTACCTCAAAGCCGTCGAGCTGGATGCGGTCGCCGGAAACCGGCACGCTGCCGAATTGTTTGATAAATAACTCCACTAAAGTTTGCTCGGCAGCCACATTATTGAGCTGCAATCCGTAGGCCAGCGCCAGATCGCCGACCTGAATATTCGGGTTGAGAATGAATTCCCCATAGAATTGTTGCTCGGAAGCGGTGTCGCTGCGGGCGCTGAATTGTTCGGCAAAGGCGTTGCCTTTATTTTCCGGTAATACATACCAAGCGATGTCGCCAGCAGTCATTTTGGTTTGCATATCGACTTGTACGGTTTCGCCATGTCGGATAAGGGCGAACAGACGGCCTTCATTGAACTCGGGATCGCGCGTCATTACATCGGGGTGGCTGTTTTCAGCATCGGAATTTTCGCCAACTTTAAACGATTGCAGCGATACCGCCAGTGCATCCGATAGCCAAATTTCTCGGTGGAACAAGGGTTCAGGGCGCGGCGGTAATACTACTTTAAGCAGGCGGGCGACCACCGAGATGGTGGAACCTTGAATCATCAGCGATAAAATCACCACGGCAAAGGCCACTTCAAACAGCAATTCAGATTGAGGCACGTCCATGGTCAGCGGCATAATCGCTAGCGTAATCGGCACCGCACCGCGTAAGCCCACCCAGCTGATGTAGGCAGTTTCGCGTTTGGTGTAGCGGAAGAACTTGAGACTGCTCCAAACTGCAATCGGGCGCGCCACCAAAGTGAGGAAAACTGCGATAACAATAGCGTCTATGCCGTGATCAAGCAGACGGCTGGGGGTAACCAGCAGGCCGAGCACTAAGAACATACTGGCTTGTGCGAGCCAGGCGAGGCCGTCCATCACCCGCAGCACGTGCTCGGTGGCGTGGCTGCGTCGGTTGCCGACCACCACGCCGGCCAGGTAAACCGCCAGAAAACCGCTGCCGCCTAACAGATTGGTGGAGGCAAACAACATCAGGCCGCCGGAGGCGATTAGCAGCGCATAGAGGCCGTCGGCCAACCGGATTTTCGCCAGCAGACGCGCCAGTACTTTGCCGGCGATCCAGCCCAAAATCAGTCCTAAGCCCAGTTGTTTTACTAACATAAAACTGATGGCCAGCGGGCCGGCTTCTGCCGGTTCCAAAATCATCATGATCAGCGCGGAGACCATTAAAATCGCCATCGGGTCGTTACAGCCGCTCTCTAATTCCAAAGTGGCCATCACGCGCGAATTGAGGCGCACGTCGCTGTTACGCAGTAGAGAAAATACCGCACCGGCATCGGTGGAGCCGACAATCGCGGCCATTAGTAGGCCGTGTTTCCAATCTACGCCGAGAAAGAGGGTGGCGAATGCGCCGAGTAGGAGTACGGTGGCAATCACACCGTAGCTGGCGAGTACGGCGGAGGGTTTGAGGGCAATGCGGAAACTGGAGAGATTGGTGCGCAGGCCGCCGTCGAGCAGAATCACCGCGAGTGCCAATTGGCCGATGGTGTTGGCGGCGACATAATTGTCAAAGTTGATACCACCTATGCCTTCTTCGCCAGCTAACATGCCAACGGCCAGAAACACCAACAACAACGGCATCCCGAGTTTGGCCGAAACTCGGGTGGCTACCACGCTGACAAACAGCAGCAAAGCGGTAATCAGAAATAAGAAATTGACACCGTCCACAGTCGATTATCCTTATTATTGAGTGGGGCTGCGGCGCCCGAATATTTTAAAAAAATCGAATAGGCAAGATTCTATCATTATTTTTGTTGAAAACGACGCGTTTTATGGCGTTAATGGGCTTTTCAGACAGGCATTAAACCAAACAGGATACACCGGGTTTGATTTGCTTAAAAAATATACATTTATTGCTGAAGGCATAAGGTATTGATTTCAACGGCGGCAGGCAGTTGCTGTAAGATAAAAGCTTTTTCAGACAGGCATTTGGGGAGGATGCCGATAAAACGATTTTAAGCTGCTATAATGGCCGCTATTTTTTTGAAAGTAAGCAGATGGCAAACCAGCGATTGATTTACGGCTTTCATGCCGTTAACGCCCGATTGTGGCAAAACCCGAAAAGCATCACCGAGCTTTATATCCAGGAAGGCAAGAGCGACGCACGTACCCGCGAAGTGCTGGAGAAAGCTTCCGTCGAAAACGTGCGCGTGCATTTTGTTCCCGCTGAGCGGCTCAATACCATCAGCAAAGGCGCGCGCCATCAGGGTGTGGTGGGCTTTATTGATGCTTCGAAAAATCATGTGCATCTGGAAGACGTGTTGGAAAATCTGCGTGAACCGGCTTTGCTGCTGGTGCTCGCCGGTATTACCGACCCGCATAATCTGGGTGCCTGTCTGCGTACCGCCGATGCGATGGGCGTACATGCAGTGATTGCGCCGAAAGACAAAAGCGCCGGTTTGAATGCCACCGTGAGCAAAGTGGCTTGCGGTGCGGCGGAAACCGTGCCGTATATCACGGTAACCAATCTTGCACGCACCTTGCGTGAATTGAAAGAATACGGCATTTGGGTAGTCGGCACCGATATGGAAGGTTCTACCGATCTGCATCATTATAAGGTGCCGCAAAGCGTGGCCTGGGTGATGGGCAATGAAGGCGAAGGTATGCGCCGCTTAACCCGTGAATTGTGTGACGAATTGGTATCGATTCCGATGTTCGGCACGGTGGAGAGCATGAATGTTTCGGTATCGGCCGGCATGGTGTTGAGCGAAACCCGTCGCCAGCGCAGCTTGGCAGGTGCTTCTTAAAAGTATCTGGTAGGCAAAGGTCGCCAAAATCGTTTTGAATATTTTTCAGACAGGCATTAAAAAACGAAAAAAAAACTTTTGTTCAGAACAGTTTGTTATTATCTGTATCGCTTCATTTTCAAATTCATATAAATGACTACCATCCTTCCTAGAAAAGATCTCAAAGTTTGGCTGCAAAAGCTGTGCGACAGCAATGACCCGCTGGTAATTCTCACCAGCCTGGTTGAATGGTTGCGCCGCGGCGGTACCAAAAATGCTGCGGCACGGATGGAAAGTTTGTTGCAAGCTTTACGCGAGCATCCCGAGTTGGCACAAGAGATTGGCCGACAGTTATTCGGCTGGCTGGCGGTGTTAGACATTTATCCCGCCTTGGTAGCGCTGGGAATTTTCTCGCGTGAAGGATTTGGCCGAGAAGCCAGCAAACGCTTATACGACCGCTTCAATCCGCCGCCGCGTAATCCGAATAATCTGCATGATGTGTTTTTGAAGCTGTTTCACCGCCAGCATGACCGTGCTTGGCTGGGTACTATTCCTTGTGATCAATGGCAGTATGCTTACCTGCTGCTGGTTGAGGGTTTACCGGCCAACACCACGCAAACCATACATCGCAAATTTACGCACGACCAGTTGCACGCCATCGAAATGCTGGCCATCTGGATTGCGGCGGAAGAGTTGGATCCGAATCTGATCCGCATTGATCCCAAATTATTGGAAGTTGATTCGCCCTTTTTGGCTTTGAGTCGCGAGATATTTCGTTTGTTGGAACATTTGCGCAGCGGCCATCCCGATCGGTTTGACGATGCCCATTTGGAAGTGATGCTGGATCAATCCGAAGCGCAGGTAGAACGTTTGCGCAAACGGGGTGCGGCCGGTGCCGGTACCGGTTCTTCGCTAGCGATGGCGCATTTGCTGGAGCGGTTGGAACAAACCATAGACCGCTTGAAAGCCTTGCTGGCGATACAAACCGCCGAAAGCGAAGTGGAGCAGATTGAAAGAACGGTCGGTTTGCTACATCATTTGGCCGGTTCCGCCGGTGAATCGCTCAGTATTTCTCTGCTGTGGAAACGCAGTGTGAAAATGCTGGCGCGCAGCATTAGCCAAAACACCAGCGGTCGTGGTGAAAAATACATCACCACCAGCCGCAGCGAGTATTTCGCCATGCTTCGCTCGGCGGCCGTTGGCGGCGTGTTGATTGCTTTGATGGCACTGTTGAAACTGCAATTCGGCATGATGGATTTGAGCAAACTGCAATACGCGGTTTTATCCAGTTTGGATTACGGCATCGGTTTCGCTTTGATTCACATGATTTACGGTACCGTGGCGACTAAGCAGCCGGCGATGACCGCTTCTAATATTGCCCAACAGATTGAACTCAGTAACGATGATCGCTCGCTCAACCAAAAGCTCGCCAAAATCAGCGTAGATCTCATCCGTTCGCAAACCATAGCCGTGTTCGGCAACATGAGCGTAGCGATTTTGCTGGCTACGGTGATTACGTTTGTGCACGATTGGTATACCGGGCTGCCGATTTTGTCGCAAGAAGTGGTTAATAAACAGTTTCAATCGGTGCTGCCGTTCAGCCAGCCAACCTTGATTTATGCGGCGATTGCCGGGGTGTGGCTGTTTTGTTCCGGCATTATTTCCGGTTTCTTCGACAACCGAGCCAACTATCTGAACATGCGCGAACGGCTGCGCCAACATCCGCTGATGGTAAAACTGCTGCCAGCAGGCTTGCGCGGCAAAGTGGCCGATTATCTGCACCTGAATTATGGCGCGTTGATGGGTAACTTTATCTTCGGCGTGATGCTGGGCAGTACCAGCTATGTCGGTTATGTACTCGGCTTACCGCTTGATATTCGCCATGTAGCGTTTTCTTCGGCCAATATTGCTTATGCGGCAGCAGTAGAAGGCATGCCACCTTGGTTGTTTGTGGTTTACCTCACCGGCGCCTTGATGATTGGTATCGTGAATCTGTGGGTGAGCTTTACCCTCACGCTGTGGATTGCCCTGCGTTCGCGTGATACACAAATTGACAGTATCGGCAAACTGCTCAAAAGCGTTTGGCAGCAGATTGTCGCCAATCCGATGAGCTTGTTGTTTCCAGTCAATGCTGCCAGCCAGATTTTGAAAGAGCAGCGGCAGCCGGAAAAAGTGGAGAATAAGCATAAGGATACGGCTGAATAAGTCATATCGGTTTGAGACACTAATGCCTGTCTGAAAAACTTTTCAGACAGGCATTGTTATTTATAACTATAATCCAAGTTATATTTTTTATTTGTAATTAATAATGATGAAACAGGGGAGCATCCGGCTGATTCACGTTTTAAGCGCTTGGATAGTCGGGTTGGTGTGTTCGTTTTACTTGCCGTCGTTACCGGCTTGGCCGCTGTGGGCGGGCACGGCTGTATTGTTGGCCGCAGTGGCTTGGCGTTTCCACATCGCTTTATTGCTGCTGATTGTATTGGGCGGCGCGGCATGGGGCGTATGGTCAACCGAGCGCGCACTGGCGGCGCAATGGCCGTTGAGTGAGCAGATACAAGCGATGCCTTTGCAGATACGGGTAGCCGATTTGCCGCAGCCGGATGAACGGCGGGTGCGCTTTGTTGCGCAAGCACTGGATGCAAACGGCCGGGCTTATCGTTTACAGCTTTCCGATTACCAACAGCGCGAGTGGCCGCCCGGCAGCCGTTGGCAGATCACGGCGCGAGTGCGTACACCGGTAGGCGAATTGAACGGTGCCGGTTTTGATCGCGAAGCCTGGGCGCTGGCCAGTGGCTTGGACGGTTCAGGTACGATAGGCAAAGAGCGGCAAATGCTGGAAGAGCCGGGCTGGCCAGACAGTTGGTTGCTATTGCGGCAAAAATTGAGCATGAGCTGGCAGCGGATAGATGGTGCGGATGACGGCGCTGCGTTGATGCGGGCGCTGGGTTTAGGTGAACAAAATGCCTTGCCGCAAACCGCTTGGCAGGCGTTCCGGCCTTTGGGCTTGAATCACTTAGTGAGCATTTCCGGCCTACACATCAGCATGGTGGCGCTGATGGCCGCTTGGTTGGCAAACCGCTTGTTGCGCTTATCGCCGCGCTTACCGCAGCGCCCGCGCAGCGTAGTGTTGCTGGTCGGCCTACTGGCTGCAACAGGCTATACCGCTTTGGCAGGATTTCCGGTACCGGCGTTGCGCTCGCTCGGTATGCTGACGGTATTTGCCTGTTTGTGGTGGCGGCGCGGCAGCCAATCGGCTTGGCTGGCGTGGTGGCTGGCGTTGGCGGCTGTTTTAACCGTTTATCCGCCGGCGGCTTTGGGCGTGGGCACTTTGCTGTCGTTTGGCTTGGTCGGCGCTTTGCTGTGGTCAGGCTCGTGGCGCTTGCAGGAACGCGGCTGGAAAATCGCCGTGCGGGCGCAATGGGCGGCTACGCTGATGACGGTGGTGTTGGTTGGCGAGCGTTTTTCTGCTATTCCGCTGCTCAGCCCTTTGGTAAATGCGTTGGCGATTCCGTGGTTTTCTTGGGTATTAACCCCGTTGGCGCTGTTGGCTTCTTTTTTGCCGTTTTATCCCTTGCAGTGGTTGGCCGCGCATTTGGCGCAATACACCATGAATGTGCTGTATTGGTTGACCCCCTACGCGCCGGAGTGGGGCGTAGCGGCAGCGCCGTGGCCGTTGTGGCTGCTGGCGATTGCGGCGGTGCTGGTGATTTTGCTGCCGCGCGGTTTGGCGTTAAAACCACTGGCTTGGCTGATATTGGCCGGATTTTTACTGTATCGCCCGCCTAAACCGTTGCCGGGTGAAGTGCGGATAACGGTGTGGGACATCAGCCAGGGTTTGGCGGTAAGCATGGAAACACAAAATCATAAGCTGTTGTATGACACCGCTACCGTTGGAATGGCGCAAATGAATCTGATACCGAACTTGCACGCACAAGGTTGGCGGCGGCTGGATGCGCTGGTGCTGTCGCATCATGATAACGATCACGCCGGCGGCTTTGATGCGGTTACCGCAGCATTCCAGCCCGAAACCATTTGGGCGGGACAGCCTGAATTTTATCCGCAAGCCCAGTTATGCGCTGACGACATCCGCTGGCAATGGGATGGCGTGCACTTTGAGTTTCTGCGCCCTATCGGAACTTTCAAAGCCGATAACGACCAAAGTTGTATATTGCGCGTGGTGGCCAACGGCCAAGCGCTGCTGCTTACCGGCGATTTGGGTTTTGCCGGCGAGCAGGCGCTGGTGGCGCAATACGGTGAAGATTTATACAGCCAGGTGCTGGTGTTGGGGCATCACGGCAGCGCTTCTTCTTCCGCAGCTGCCTTTTTGGATGCGGTTTCGCCGCGTTGGGCGATTGCTTCCAGCGGCTTTGCCAACCATTACCGTCATCCGTCTGCCGCCACGCAGGCGCGTTTAAAAACACGCAATATCGAATTATTACGAACGGATTACCGCGGCGCTTGGCGAATTGAAATGGGTAGTCAGCAGGAGCCGAGAGTGGCGCCGCTGGCATTCAGACAGGCCTATTGGTACAGAAAGCCTTTTTGTTCAAACTTAACGCAATAAAATATCTGAAAAATCGCGTTAAATAAAATTCTTGTGTTTCAATAAATTTATGTGATTTATTAAGAATAAATTTACGATAGCTTAATAAAGAAATAGTTGATTTATTTATATTTTCTAATATATACAAATAAAATACTGGATAAATAA
>CALFOA010000267.1 GCA_937919795.1 uncultured Neisseria sp. | reverse complement strand
TTTCCCTACACGACGCTCTTCCGATCTAAAATGCCCCTGCCGCACCACCACCAATTCGTAAATAAACAAACCGATCACAATGGAAGGTGCCGAGAGCAGAATATCGTTCATAAAACGGGTGGCGCCGGCCAGCCAGCTTTTTTGCCCGAATTCGGCCAGATAAATGCCGCAGAGCACGCCCACCGGCGTGCCGACCAATAAGCCGAACACAGTGATCATCAGGCTGCCGAGAATGGCGTTGCGCAAACCGCCTTCCATGCCCGGCGGCGGGGTGTCCAAGCGGAATACGTGGCTGCCGATGCCGTTGAAGCCTTCGCTGAACAGGGTAAAGAAAATCCAGCCCAGCCAAAACAGGCCGAAGGCCATGGTGCACCACGCCATGCTCAGGTGAAAACGGCTGAGCCAGCGGCGGCGCAGATAAATCGGATTGTCGGGAGTGTGAACAGGCATGGTCTTCATCCTTAATGGCCGCGGCCTTCATTGCGCTGCATCCGCAGCAGCATGATTTTGGAAATACAGAGCACGATAAAGGTGATGATGAACAGAATCAGGCCGAGATAGAGCAGCGAAGAGAGGTGCAGCGGATCAACGGCTTCGGCAAATTCATTGGCCAGCGCCGAAGTAATCGATACGCCGGAGTTGTACAAACTGGGGGAAATGTTGAAAGTGTTGCCGATCACAAAAGTCACCGCCATGGTTTCGCCCAAGGCGCGACCCAGCCCCAAAATCACGCCGCCGACCACGCCGGCTTTGGTGTAGGGCAACACCACATGGCGCACCACTTCCCATTTGGTCGCCCCCAAACCATAAGCCGATTCTTTCAGCAGAGTGGGCGTCACCTCAAACACGTCGCGCATCACCGAGGCGATAAACGGAATAATCATCACCGCTAAAATCAGGCCGGCGGCAAACAGGCCGATGCCCATCGGCGCGCCTTGAACCAGCGCACCGATCAGCGGCAGGCCGCCGAAGGTGTCGATAAAAAACGGTTGAACATATTCGGAGAAAAACGGCGCGAACACAAACAAGCCCCACATACCGTAAATAATCGAAGGAATGCCGGCCAGCAGTTCCACGCAAATGCCCAGCGGGCGGCGCAGGAAGGCGGGGCATAATTCAGTGAGGAAAACCGCAATGCCGAAGCTCACCGGAATGGCGATGATTAAGGCAATGGCGGAAGTGACCAGCGTGCCATATATCGGTGCCAGCGCACCGTATTCACCGGCGACGGTATCCCAGTTGGCAGAGGTGAAAAAGCCGAAGCCGAACTGTCGAATGCTGGGCATCGCGCCGATCACCAGCGAAATCATAATGCCGCCGAGGCTCGCCAGCACCAGTAGAGCAAACAGCCGGGTGGTGCCGACAAACAGCCAGTCGTACAGCCGCTGCTGTTTGAGTTTTTGCGAGGGAAGGGTACTCATTACACGCTTTCCGAATCAGATGAAAATAGCGGGGGAAGAATGCCTGTCTGAAAGTCTTTTTTCACTTTGCAGAAATATGTACAAGCTTATTTTGAGACGATTTGGGTTTTCAGCAGCTTGTTTCTTCCCCCGCCTTCGCGGGGAAAGGTTAGGATGGGGTGTTTGGCTTCTGAATTGATCTTTCTTTTCATTCAAGCAGCCACCCTTCCCCTAACCCCTTCCCGCCAGCGGGACGGGGAATATGTTTCTGGTATCTCTAACAGTCATTGAGGTGAACACACAATGTTGTAAAGATTTCAAAACACTTATCCCTAGTCTTAGAAAACCGGCGCACCGTTGGCATCGGTGATGGTTTTCCATTCGTTGCGTACCAAATCTTTCACCTTGGCCGGCAGCGGCACATAATCCAGCTTGGCTGCCGCGTCGTCACCGTTTTGATAAGCCCAATCGAAGAAGCTCAGCGCGGCTTTGGCTTTGGCCGCATCATCCGCTTTTTTGTGCATCAGAATGAAGGTGGCGGCAGCCAACGGCCAGGCTTTTTCAGACGGCTGGTTGGTCAGCACCAAGCTGAAGCCCGGTACTTTGCTCCAGTCCACATCCGCAGCGGCGGCGAAACTTTCCTGCGAAGGTTGTACAAACTGGCCGGCCTGATTTTGCATTTGAACATGCGCCATGCTGTTTTGTTTGGCATAAGCGTATTCCACATAACCGATTGAGTTTTTCACCCGCTTAACATAAGTAGAAACGCCCTCGTTGCCTTTGCCGGCGGCGCCCGAATTGGCGGTCGGCCATTTCACCGTATTGGCGGCGCCCACTTTATCCTTCCAAGCGCTGGAAACCTGGCTCAGATAAGTGGTGAAAATAAAGCTGGTACCCGAGCCGTCGGAACGGAACACGGTGGAAATCGGCGCATCCGGCAGGGTTACGCCTGCATTCAGCGCGGTGATTTTCGGGTCGTTCCATTTTTTGATGGTGCCCAGATAAATTTCCGCCAACACTTCGCCGGTGAGCTTCAGTTGGCCGGGTTGTATGCCTTCCACATTCACCACCGGCACCACGCCGCCGATCACGGTGGGGAATTGCACCAAACCTTGTTTTTCCAACTCTTCAGCGCTTAACGGGGCATCCGATGCGCCGAAATCAACCGTTTTCGCACCAATCTGTTTGACCCCGCCGGAAGAGCCGATGGATTGATAGTTCACCCGGCCACCGGCGGCCGCCTGATAAGCCTGCGCCCACTGCACATAAATCGGCTGCGGGAAGGAGGCACCGGCACCGGTGAGATCCAGTCCTACTTTTTCGTTGGCAGTAGCGGCATTGCCGGTGTTTTGTTGTTGCGCCGCTTGCGGCGGTTTACCGTCGGAACCGCCGCATGCGGCTAAGGAAAAAGTGGTGATAATCAAAGCGCTCAAGGTACGAATGTTCATCAGTGTGTTCTCTTTCAGTGGATAAGCTTGATAACAGGCAGTTTAAAAGGCTAATGTTTCAGTTGTATGACAAGAAATGGGAAAAGTGACCGTTTGGTTAAAAAAATGCCTGTCTGAAAAAAATGATTCAGACAGGCATTTATTCAGACAGGCATTTGCTGTTATCCCTTTAAGTTTTCTTCAATCCGCTCCAACGGCTGGTGTCGGATATCGATGCCGCGCACCAGATAAACCACGTGTTCGCTGATGTTTTTCGCATGGTCGCCGATGCGCTCGATCGCTTTGTTCATCATCATGATGTCGATAAACGCGCTGATGTTGCGCGGTTCTTCCATCATATAAGTGGCCAACATGCGCGACTGGTTTCGGTAGTCGGTATCGAGTTTGCGGTCGGCTTCGTTCAGCTCGATTACCGCGCCGGAATCGAGGCGGGCAAAGGCGTCCAGCGCGCGGCGTATCATCGGCACCGTCATCTCGGCCAGCCGGTGGGTGTCGTATAACTGGGTGGCGTTCACCTTATTATGGCTGCACAACTCGTGCGCCAGCAGCGCGGTTTTTTTCAACTCGTCGCCCATCCGCTCTAAATCGACAATAATCCGGGTAACGGTGAGCACAAAGCGCAAATCACCGGCGGCGGGTTGGCGGCGAGCGATGATGGTTTGGCAGGCATCGTCAATCGCCACTTCTAGTTTGTTGATGGCGCTGTCGCCGTCGATCACGGCCGTGAGATTCAAGGCGTCGGCGCTCGCCAGGGCTTTAAGCAGGGTTTGCAATTGGTGTTCGACCAAGCCGCCCATCCGCATCACATCGGTGCGAACGTCTTCCAGCTCTTGGTTGAAGTGTGAGGAGATATGTTCGAGCATAGTAGGATTCCGCTGGTTGAAGGGGATGCGCGCCATCATAAAGACTTTTGATGACAGAATTTTGACAATGCCTGTCTGAAACTGTTTTCAGACAGGCATTATTTAAACCACTATAGCGGAGCGCTGATTTATTCCACCCGCTCACCATGAATATTCAAATCCAAACCTTCGCGTTCCACGTCTTTTTCTACTCGCAAGCCGCCGCAAATCACGCTCACGACTTTCAGAATCAAAAAGCTGGCAACTGCGCTGTAGGCCACGGTGGTGAGCGCTTCTTTGGTTTGAATCAGCAATTGGCTGCCGATGCTCGCTTCACCGCCAAACACCGGATTACTGAAGAACACGCCGGTGAGGATGGCGCCGACTAAACCACCGAAACCGTGGATACCGAAGGCGTCGAGGCTATCGTCGTAGCCCAGTTTGCGTTTCAGAATCACCGCTGAGAAATAGCAGGCGATGGCGGTGAGGATACCGATGGCCAGCGCACCGCTGGGGGCGACGAAGCCGGCCGCCGGGGTGATGCCGACCAAGCCTGCTACCGCGCCGGAAGCCAAACCTAATGCGGAAGGGCGGTGACCTGCCAGTTTTTCGCACACCAACCAGCTCAAGGCACCGGCAGCGGCTGAAATTTGAGTAACCGCCATCGCCATGCCGGCGGAAGCATTGGCCGCCATCGCGGAGCCGGCGTTAAAGCCGAACCAGCCCACCCACAACATTGCCGCGCCGGTGAGGGTGAGCGCCATATTGTGCGGCGGCATCGCTTCTTTGCCGTAGCCCACCCGTTTGCCGACCATCAGCGCCGCCACCAACGCGGCGATACCGGCGTTGATGTGCACCACCGTGCCGCCCGCGTAATCGAACACGCCGTTGGCCGCCATAAAACCGCCTCCCCACACCCAATGCGCGGAAGGCACATACACCAGCAGCATCCATAAGCCGGAAAACAGCATCATGGCGGAAAACTTCATTCGCTCGGCAAACGCGCCGGTAATGATGGCGGTGGAAATGATGGCAAACGTCATCTGGAATAGCATAAACACCATTTCCGGAATGCTGCCTGCATTGGGCGCGACGGTCACCGTTTTTTGATGCAAATCCAAGCCCATGCCATTGAGAAACAGGCGGTCGAGGCCGCCAATCAGGGCGTTGCCGGGGGTAAACGCCAGCGAATAACCGCACACCACCCACAAAATGCTCACCAAAGCGGTGGCAGCAAAGCTGTGCATCATGGTGGAGAGCAGGTTTTTCTTACGCACCATACCGCCGTAAAACAGTGCAAGGCCGGGGATGGTCATAAACAGCACCAGTACGGCGGAGACCATCACCCAGGCGGTATCGCCGGAATCGATGGCGGAAAACGGCTGCCACCAGCTTTCGGTACCGGCGGCGAAACAGAGGGCGGGGGAGAGAGTGAACACGATGGGAGCGGTGTGTTTTAATCGTAGGGCGTTCATGATGGATTCCTGATTTTTCTTATCACTTAAGTAGGCTGTAAAACTTATACCGCCGCGTCGCCGGTTTCGCCGGTACGGATGCGGATCACTTGTTCGACCGGTACCACGAAAATCTTGCCGTCGCCTACTTTACCGGTGTACGCCGATTCCACGATGGCTTCAATGACGCGCTCGACGAGTGGGTCGATCACCACGATGTCGATTTGTACTTTCGGCAGGAAGTCCACCGCATATTCGGCACCGCGGTACACTTCGGTGTGGCCCTTCTGGCGGCCGAAGCCTTTGACTTCGGTAACCGTCATCCCTTGTACGCCGATGTCGTTTAAGGCTTCGCGCACATCGTCCAGCTTGAAAGGCTTGATCATGGCGGTGATTTTTTTCATTTTTGTATCCTTTCTGATTTGAGGGTGGGGCAGTGGTTATCGGCTACTTTGGTTTGCTGGCTGGGTTGTCTGTTAACAGTTTAAGCTATTTGTCGACAATTTAACTTATTGTGTTTTATTTGTAAAATAAATTGTAGACAATTTTACGTTAAAACAGCGGTGTTCTCTTTTGGTGTAAATTATTGGAATAATATTTTTATATAATGGTTTTTAAGATATTAAATGCTTATTTTTGTGGTTTGAGTCGAGAGTGCATACTTGGCTGGGTAGTTAAACCAAGCCGTATGGCTGTTTAAAGACTTTGGAGTTTGGGAAAACACCATGCCTGTCTGAAACAAACAAGCTAGGCAGCGCCGGTTTTATCATCATGATAATAAGTGGCAAGACTCCGATTTTTTCAGACAGGCATGGCCGACCGCCGAGCGCGGCAAACCGCCCGCTATATAAGAAAATTACAGATTCGGCGGCGGCTTCGGGTATAATCGCTAGTGTTTATCATTACAGATTCGGCGTGGCCGATTAAGGATTGAATATGCTCGTCTGCAATATCAACGAAATCATCATTCACGGCACCACCAGTAAAGGCAAAACCTTTCGCCCCAGCGATTGGTCGGAGCGTTTGTGCGGCATTTTGTCTTCCTTTGATAAGTGCAATCGCCTGTCTTACCACGAATGGGTGCGTCCGATTTTGGTCGACAATGTGCGTTGTGTCGGTGTCGATAAAAAGCTGGAACAGATCAATCCGGCGATGTTCCGCTTTTTGATGGAGTTCGCCGCCGATAACGATTTGCGGGTGATGGATTGCGAAGTGCTGGAACAAGAGCGCGAGCAAAAAGCACAGGCCGAGCAAGTGCAACAAGCGGAAGCAGCGGTGGCCGCTGCGCGGCTCGGGGCCACGTTTGAGGTGCGCCACCTCGCGAACTCGGCCGGCACCCTGTGGCACCCGGCCACCCATTACGATTTGGTGCGCGTGGGGATCGCCCTTTACGGCCTCGCACCGGACGGTTCGGATCCGGCGGCGCTCGGCCTGAAGGCCAGCGCCGAAGACGCTGGCCACGTCGAAGCCGACGAGGCCGACGCCGGCCAGCGCGACCAGCAGACCGTTGACGACGATGGCGGCGAGACGGTGGTTCATTCC
>CALFOA010000266.1 GCA_937919795.1 uncultured Neisseria sp. | reverse complement strand
GTACTGTCTGCAGCTCGCTGCCTTGTATCAATTCTTTATTACTTTCGCTATAAAAAAATGCCTGTCTGAAAACGAGCTTCCTTCGTTTTCAGACAGGCATTTTGTTTGTTCAAACCTTATTCATGCTTAAAACAGCCGTTTTTCAAAAAATAAGCCGTTTGTGCGGCCACTTCTTTATCCATCACCATGCCGGTATGCGATACCGGCAACACAATGTGGTCGGCCAGATGGTCGATATAAGTTTCCGCCAGCAATACGGTGCCATCGTTGTCGCCGTCCAAGGAAAATACTCTGCCCAAACCCAGCGGGCGATTGCCAGCGATGCTGCCCCAGCCAATCTGCGGATTGGGCAGAGGCGCAGAACCGTTAAGCGCTTCGGGATAGGCTTTTCCCAGCGCAAACGGGGCAAGTTGGTGCAAACGATGGGCGATGCAACTGCCCTGATGCGGAGTACCCAGCGTAACTACCCGCCCGCGCACGAGTTCGGGATGTTGAGCGGCAAAGTGGCGCAACACCAAACCGCCCAAGCTGTGGCCGACTAAATGCAGCGGTTCGTCATGCCGCCGATAATGTGCTTCCACCCGCTGAGCCAGTGCGCGGCAATGAGCATCAATACTGCGGGTAACGCTGTAATAGCCAAATACCGAGGCTTCGATATCGTTGGCTTTCAACAGCCGCGCAAACGGCAGCATACTCCAAGCGTGCATGTGTACGCCGTGCAGCAGTAAGGCATAGTGGGGCATGGAAGCGGTTTCCTGTTTTGAGCGATACGGAATCATAAGGCAAAAACGGCGTTAGTGTTTAATGTGTATTCACAAGGAGCCTAACTTTGCTGTAGGCTGATTTTACCAGCATAGCGTGTTAAAACCGCTCTCTTTGCGTACTTTTCCAGCATACGTGTTTATTGCCGCAAAACCGCTTCGCCGGTTAATGATCAACAAGCCCTAACCATCCCGAGGCACCTGCTCTTCGTGATACACTCAAACTATTCCCTTATCATGCAAAGGAGCCAATGATGCTGAAACCTTCTGTTTATTTGCTATTGTCTGCCGCATTATTCACTGCCGGCTGCCAACCCAAAGAGGCGGCAACCCCTGCCACCGCTTCGGCTGCTTCCGCCGCAACAGCGGCCTCTGCGCCAACGGTTTCCACACCTGCCCCGTTTACCACCCCTAAGCCTGATGACTTGCTGGCGCAGTTTAATTGGTACCGCGCGCGGGCAGAGCATGATTTGGCGGGAGCGACACCGGCGCAGGCGGATGCGCTGTATGTGCAATTTAGTGCCGATATCGATGAGTTGTTGAAAACGTTGACCGAGCGCGAGCAGAAGGTTTTGGAAAACTATTATGATTATTGGACTTACGACGAAAAAACCGACACCCATCACCCCAAACCCAATATAAAAAAGCGGGTGGCCGAGCTGGCAGCGGCGGATTTGGAATATTGGTATGTGGGCGAGGGTATGGCGGAAGTCCGCCCGCAGGCCGATTATTATTGGAAGCTGTTTGGCAAGCATGTGAGCCCGGATTATGCGGACTTTTTACGCATCGAAGCCGAGCAAAACAAAACGCTGGTATTTAATGATGCGGCCATTGTGATCAGCTGGGCGCAGTTGGGCAAATATGTGATGGATTGGGAAGGCTTTTTACAACGGCACGCTAAGAGTAAGTTGACTACCACTGCCCGTTGCATCTATGGCAATTATGCCTCGGCTTATCTGCTGGGTGCCAACAATACGCCGGTTAGAGATTACGACACCAAAGTTTTGCAGCCGGAGGTAAAAGCCGAATGGCAGCGCCTGCGCCAACAGTACCCGGAAAGCCCGGTGGCGAAGTTAACCTTACAGGCGGAAGCGATGGAGAAGGAGGATGAAGCAAGCGTGGCGAAGCTGTTGGCTCCGCTGAATCTGCCGGATTCAGAAGCCTGTTATTCAGGGGTTTAGGGATGAAACGGTAGATAGCATATAGCGAAAAAATGCCTGTCTGAAAAAATATGTTTCAGACAGGCATTTTCATCTTTCCATCCAACCGTTTTATTCTTTCGGCAAACGCAAAATCGAAACAATAAAACCGCCCCAGATGATGACAATCATGATCAGCATCATGATGATGGCAGCAGTACTCATGAATGATCTCCTTTGTGAACCGCATCGGGGTTAAATTTACTTTCCATGCGCCAAGGCAGCAGTGAGAGCAGCAGGGAAACCACGATCAAGCTGACCGCCATGCCCCAGCCGAACCGGTTTAAGAACCAATCGGGATAGTCTTCGTAGTTTTTCGCCAACAGGGTTTGGGTGTCTTGAAACAGCATATAGCCCAACATGCCCACGGTAGCGGCCACGAAAACATACCAAACCACGCCGATTTTAAACGATGAAACGGCATTGATGTGGTTGCGCAGTATTGGCAGTTTGCGGGCGACAATCAGTGCGAACACATACAGGAAACCGGCGGCGACGATGCCGTAGGTGTTGATGAATTTATCCATCACATCCAATACCGGCAATCCGGTGGTGGTACCGAACAACAGCGCGGACACCACCGCCATCGGCAGACAAACGATAAAGGTGGCGGTAATGCGGCCAAAGCGCAGTTTATCCTGCACCGCAGCGATGATCACTTCCACAATCGAAATCATCGAAGTTACCCCGGCAAACACCAACGAGCCGAAAAACAGCAAGCCGATCAGCGGGCCGAACGGGGCTTGGTTGATGATGGTGGGGAAGGCGATAAAGGCCAAGCCGATGCCGGATGAGGCCACTTCGCTCACTTCTTTGCCCGCCGCCATGGCCATAAAGCCCAAAGCGGCAAATACGCCGATACCGGCCAACACTTCAAAGCTACAGTTGGCAAAGCCGACCACCAAACCGGTGCTGGAAAGGTCGGTTTTCGGTTTCAGATAAGAAGAATAGGTAATCATGATGCCGAAGCAGATCGACAGCGAGAAGAAAATCTGGCCGTAAGCGGCGACCCACACACTCGGATTGGATAACTTAGACCAATCGGGGGTAAACAGCGCATCCAAACCTTTGGCGGCGCCGGGCAGGGTCAGCGCAATCACCACCATCACCAAGAACATCGCCACCAGTAGCGGCATAAAGAACGAGGAAGCACGCGCCACGCCTTTTTGTACCCCCAGCGACAAAATCAGCAGGGTAAACAGCCATACGCCGATGAGAGGGCCTAATACTTTGCCGACAAAGCTGAAGCCAACATCCACACCGTCGGCCATTTGCAAATAGTCTTTAAAGAAAAAGGTTTGCGGATCGGCTCCCCATGCGCCTACCAAGGAATAGTAGGTGTAGCTGGCCGCCCAGCCAATGATAACGGCGTAGTAAATACAGATAATCACGTTGGCCAGCACGTTCCACCAGCCGAAAGGCTCCATCCAGCGCGCGATGCGGCGGAACGCCAAGGGCGGTGAACCGCGGTAGCGGTGGCCGATGGCGTAGTCTAAAAATAACAGCGGAATACCGGCGGTTAACAGCGCAATCAGATAAGGAATAATAAAGGCGCCGCCGCCGTTTTCGTAAGCAATATAGGGGAAACGCCAGATGTTGCCCAAACCGACCGCCGAGCCGATGGCGGCAAACATAAATGCCCGCCGGCTGGCGAAGGTTTCGCGTTTGGTTTGTGAATCAGACACTAACAATACCTCATCAAAAATAAATGTGTAATAAACCGCAAAAATGAGTAACCTGACATCATACTGATTTATATACCGTTGTGCGAGTAAAAATTAAATTGCTAACTTTCGCTGAAGATGAATACAGATTTTGGTTTTTCGCAGCAAATGCCTGTCTGAAAACTTTCAGACAGGCATTTGCTTGAGGGTTGGCGA
>CALFOA010000265.1 GCA_937919795.1 uncultured Neisseria sp. | reverse complement strand
AGCAGCGGACTTTTAATCCGTTGGTCGAAGGTTCGAATCCTTCACGACCCACCAGATATAAACAAGCCTAAACAATCGTTTAGGCTTGTTTGCTTTTTTCGGCTGCGATTAATCAATTTGCGTTTTTTACATACCAGCCATGAACAACAGCAACATTACCGCCCCGAAAACCGACCTCAACCACTATTCCATAGTCATACATCAGCGATAACGCTGGCTTGTGGTCATATCTAGCGACAACTACAGTACCCTCACAGTCGACGCAATCGTCTAAAGGCTTCTTCATTTCTTCTTCTGTAACTTTGAAGCCCTCTGATACGAGAATTTCCTTGGCTTTAGCTTTGGAAATACCTCCTGCTATGTATTTTTGGACAATGTCATCAACCTGACGAGGCTTAAATCTTTCCGGCTTCTCCAAAGCCGACACTTCTTCAACTAATTTTCCTGCAGCCATGGCGCAGCCCTGAAGAAAAATAAAGCCCGTTACCAGTAAAAAAAGAAACCTCTTTACCATCAGATATCCTCCAAATGTCTGTTGCCGCCGACGTTGAGCCAAATGGACTCTATTGTGGCCGATTACCGTGCAACAAAGGCCGTTCATGGCTGCCATTAATCTTGCCTGCCCATTCCAATATAATATCAATCAGTGTTACCCAAAACACCTCGTTCTTACCTCCGTCTAAAAAAACACTTACTTTTCAGACAGGCATTCAAGCCGCTATTGGGTTTAACCCACCCTGCTCTCATCCCTTTAGAATAACTACTTCACGCTCCGCACAGTTAAACAAAAAACCAAGTCTTCCGACTTGGTTTTTTTTCAAAATCACACGCCTGTATCAACACTCCACCACGCGCACGGAAATTGGGATGGCTTTGTGCTTCATGGTGGCGGCTAGACCAGCCAGCGAGGTTTCTTTATAAGAAGCTTTCATATCGCGGCCGGTTTGCAGCATGGTTTCGATCACCATATCCAGCGTTACTTTTTTATTACTGCCGTCTTCCAGCAAAGCCATGGCGCCGAGTTTCAGCGCGGTTTCGGCGGCGATGCCGTTGCGTTCGATGCAGGGAATCTGTACCAAGCCGCCGACCGGGTCGCAGGTTA
Organism: uncultured Neisseria sp.; assembly: GCA_937919795.1. Classification (GTDB taxonomy): domain Bacteria; phylum Pseudomonadota; class Gammaproteobacteria; order Burkholderiales; family Neisseriaceae; genus Neisseria. The sequence continues at coordinate 5,392 of CALFOA010000265.1, read as the reverse complement.
AGCCTAAGTGGTGTTCCATCGCCATTTCGGCGGCGTTTTCCACTTGCTGCGGGGTGCCGCCGATTACTTCGGCATAAGCCCCCGCCGCCATTGAGCAGGCCACGCCGACTTCGCCTTGGCAGCCGACATCGGCGCCTGAAATCGAGGCGTTGGTTTTATACAGAATACCGATGATGCCGGCGGTGAGCAGAAAATCTTCCACCAGATGCTGGGCGGCATGCGGGTTGAATTTGCGATAGTAATGCAGTACCGCCGGAATGATGCCGGCTGCGCCGTTGGTCGGCGCGGTGACCACCCGGCCGCCGGCAGCGTTTTCTTCATTCACCGCCATCGCATACACCATCGGCCAAAGCTGGGTGTTTACAATCTCGGTTTTGCGCAACGCTTTGAGCTTGGCAGCCAACTGCGGTGCGCGGCGGCGCACGTTCAACCCGCCGGGCAACTCGCCTTCCGAACCCAACCCGCGTTTGATGCAAGCCTCCATTGCCTCGGCAACACCGGCCACCCGCGCCCGCACTTCTGCTTCGCTGCAATTGGCCAACGCCATTTCGTTGGCCAAGGCAAGTTCGGAAATGCTGAGCTGGTTGCTGCGACATTGCGCCAGCAATTCGGTGGCGTTTTTAAACGGATACGGCACCTGCACTTCGCTAACGGTTTCGTGGCCGAAATTTTCATCGGTGACCACGAAACCGCCTCCAATGGAATAATACACCTGGCTGGCCAACTCTTTGCCTTCGGCATCGTAAGCGGTAAAACGCATACCGTTGGGATGTTTGGGCAGCAATTCATCGCCATGAATCAATAAATCTTGTTCCGGCTCAAAACTTATGGTGCGGCCGTTGAGATGCAGTTCGTGACGGCTGCGGATACGCTCCAGCCGCGCGGGAATGTCTTCCAACGGCACGCTGTGCGGCAGACTGCCTTCCAAGCCGAGCAAAATGGCGTCGAAGGTACCATGCCCCTGCCCGGTTAAGGCCAGCGAACCGTAGGTTTCGGCGATAATCCGTTCAACTTTATCGCTTTTGCCGTCTTTTTGCAGATTTTCGACAAATTCAGCCGCCGCCTTCATCGGCCCGACGGTGTGCGAGCTAGAAGGCCCCAGGCCGATTTTAAAAATATCAAAAATACTAATCATCTCAACGCTATTCCTTTTATTTTTTTATCATTATCCAGTCTTAACCTACTGAACTCATCACATGCTTGATTCGAGTGTATTCCTCGAATCCGTACATCGATAAGTCTTTGCCGTAGCCCGACTGTTTGAAACCGCCGTGCGGCATTTCTGCTGTAAGCGGGATATGGGTATTAATCCAAACGGTGCCGAAATTCAACTCTGCCGACAAGCGTTGCACGCGGCCGTGGTTGCTAGTCCACACGCTGGCGGCTAGGCCGTACACTACGCCGTTGGCTTTGGCCAGCGCATCGTCTTCATCGCTGAAGCGCTGCACGGTAATCACCGGCCCGAACACTTCGTTTTGCACGATGGCATCATCCTGTTTCACGCCGGAAATAATGGTCGGCTCGAAGTAAAAACCGCTGTCGCCCGCGCGTTTGCCGCCGGTTTCCACTTTGGCGTGTGCGCCCAGATTGGCGATAAAACTTTCCACATGGGCGAGCTGGCGAGCGTTATTGAGCGCACCGTAAAGCGCATCGGTATCGTCCGGTTTGCCGCAACGCACCGCGCGGGCTTTTTCCACCAAGGCCGCCAAAAAGCGGTCGTGCAGGCTGTCGGCCACCAATACGCGGGTGGCGGCGGTGCAGTCTTGGCCGGCGTTGAAGCAGCCGGTGGTCACAATATGCTCGGCGGCGGCATCGATGTCTGCCACGTCGTCAAACACCAATACCGGCGCATTGCCGCCCAATTCCAGATGGGCGCGCGCCAGATTTTGCGCCGCGGCAGCCGCCACCGCTTTACCGGCGCGTACCGAACCGGTAATCGACACCATCGAAACGCCCGGATGGCTGACCAGCATTTCGCCGGTGGCCGCGTCGCCCAAAATCACGTTAAACACACCCGGCGGCAGGCTGGCGGCGGCAATTTCGGCAAACAACAAAGTGCTCTCCGGCGTGGTGTCGCTCGGTTTCAGAATCACGGTATTGCCGGCGGCAATCGCCGGAATCACTTTCCACACCGCCATCATCAAGGGGTAGTTCCACGGCGCCACTTGGGCGATTACACCCAAGGGCTCGCGGCGGATGGTGGAATTCAAGCCCGACATATATTCGGCGCTGGCACGGCCTTCCAGAATGCGGGCGGCACCGGCGAAGAAACGGATTTGGTCGGCACACACCGCCACCTCTTCGGAAGCGACAAAATGCTTGAGCTGGCCGGTATTGCGGCATTGCGCCTCAATCAATTCCTGCGCGCGCGCTTCAAACCCGTCGGCAATCGCCAACAAGGCTTTCTGGCGCTGCGACGGCGTGGTTTTGCGCCAATCGGCAAACGCCGCCAACGCCGCTTGATAAGCGGCCTCCACATCGGCCGCGCCCGATTTGGGCGACACACCGTTGACTTGGCCGTCTACCGGGCTGATTAATTCAAAGGTGTCGCCGCTCTGCGCTGCAACCGGCTGGCCGTTGATAAAGTTTTTCAGGGTGGTAACGCTCATGTTGTTTCTCCTCGGTTGTCTTTCTGATGGCGTGAATCACTCACGATAGTCTGTTGAATCTAACCGATAATATGCAGAAGCCGCCGGGCGCTGTCAATCGATATATGGCGTTTTGCAGGTACTTGACCAGCGTGCCTAAAATAAGCTTATGGTAGTCGAGAACCAAAACAAAAATTGCCTTTATCCGACCAAAATCAAGGCTTAATGGACATTATTAATATAATCAGCAGAAACAAGCGAACGATAAAATGCCTGTCTGAAAACGAGTTTGCGAGTTTCTGTGAAGCTAAAATCTTTTCAGACAGGCATTTACTTATTGATTATCAATAAAGAGCACTGCTTTGCATCAATGATCATCGTTGTGATTACCATACACCGCACGCAGTTGTTCCAGCATCAATTGCGTCATCCGATCCGGTTCACCGGTTTTGCGGGTGATGGCGAAAAAGCGGCAGTGGTAGTTCAGCAATTCAGGGTGTACCGGTTGCATCTGGCCGCTGCGTACAAAAGTTTCGGCATAGTGATCAGGTAGAAAACCGACGCAGATGCCACTGAGTATCAGGGTGGCGACGGCTTCCTGATCGGAAGCGGGCATGGTTTTGTGCAACTGATGGTTGCTGAGCAGATTGGCGTTGGGCGAGTGATAGTCCAGCCCGGCCAAATGTTGGCTGTGCAAATCCTGCCACTGCGGGCGTACGTCGGCTTGGAACCAAGGATGTTGCCGGCCGGCGTACAGCAGCATTTGTTCGCCAAACAGATAATCGTAGGCCAGCGTATCGGAGTCGCGGTGCTGCGGGATCACGCCGAGGTGGTAGTCGCCGTTGAGAATGCCGCGCTCGATAGAGGTAATCGTGCCGGTGTGCAAATGGATGGAGACATCGGGGGCGGCTTGGTGAAAGCGGCCAAGCGCGGCGGGCAGGCGGGATTGGGGGTTGGAGACGGTTTTTTCAAACAACGCGATATTGAGTTCGCCGCCGAGGTTTTTATGGATGCCGCGTATGGTGTCGCGGAAGGTATCGGTGGCATCCAACAATTGCACGGCGGCGCGGTAGACTTCGCTGCCTTCGGGGGTGAGCTCGAAACCGCTGCGGCCGCGGCGGCACAACACCAAACCGAGCCGGGTTTCCAGGTCTTTCACATGGCGGCTGATGGTGGAGAGCGCGAGGTTGAGGCTCAATTCGGCCTGCGAAAAACCACCGCTGTCGGCCACGCTTTTGAAGATGCGCAGCAAGCGCAAATCTTGGTCGCTGAGTTTGCCGAAGGGAGAAGAGTTTGCTTTCATGATTGTTGAAGTGTACTTGTACGTTTTTTGCTGGTTTGCGGTGCAGAATTTGTTTACATTTTGCACCTAATAAATGAAGATACGCGAATGAAGTCGCGCCTAAACACCCGCATATTGAGAAGGAGCATCATAGCATGAACCCGCATATCCCTGATAACAACCCGCGCTCGCCCGAATTTCTGGCGGCGCATTGGATGCCGTTTACCGGCAACCGCCAGTTTAAAGCCGATCCGCGCCTGATTGCCGGTGCCGAGGGCAATTATTATATTAGCGACGACGGCCGCCGCATTTTCGACGGCTTATCCGGCCTGTGGTGCTGCGGCTTAGGCCACGGCCGCAGCGAAATCACCGAAGCGATTGCCAAGCAGGCGGCGCAGTTGGATTATTCGCCGGCCTTCCAATTCGGCCACCACGCTTCGTTTGCGCTGGCCAACAAAATCGTCGAACACATGCCCGCCGGTTTGAATCGGGTGTTTTTCACCGGTTCCGGCTCGGAAGCGGCCGATACATCGTTGAAAATTGCGCGCGCGTATTGGCGTTTGCGCGGCAAGCCGGGCAAGAGCCTGCTGATCGGTCGTGAAAAAGGCTATCATGGCGTGAACTTCGGCGGCATTTCGGTGGGCGGTATTGGCGGCAACCGCAAGATGTTCGGCCAGGGCATTGATGCCGACCATTTGCCGCACACCCAGCCGCCGGCCGGTTCGTTTGTGCAAGGCCAGCCCGAAGGCGGTGAAGCGCTGGCCGACCGCCTGCTGGATTTGATTGCGCTGCACGATGCTTCTAATATCGCAGCGGTGATTGTGGAGCCGTTTTCCGGTTCCGCAGGTGTGGTGATCCCGCCCAAAGGCTATCTGAAACGCCTGCGCGAGATTTGTGATCAACACGATATCTTGTTGATTTTCGATGAAGTGATTACCGGCTTTGGCCGCGCAGGTGCGTGGACGGGTGCGGAAGCCTTCGGCGTAACCCCCGATATTTTGAACTTGGCCAAACAAGTCACCAACGGCGCGCAACCCTTAGGCGCGGTGGTGGCCAAGCAGGAAATTTACGACACCTTTATGACCAACGGCGGCCCTGACTATATGCTGGAACTCGCCCACGGCTACACCTATTCCGCCCATCCGATTGCCTGCGCCGCCGGTTTGGCGTCTATCGAACTGCTGGAACGGGAAAACGCACCCGAGCAAGTACGCGCGATTGCGCCGGTGTTCGAGCAGGCGGCCGGGCAGTTGGCGGGCAAGTGCCGATTGGCCAAGCTCGACAGCGAGGCCAATCAACAACTGTCAGCGCAGTTGGGGATTCGGTCGATCCCGAGTTTGATTCTGTTCAAGAACGGCCGCGAAGTGGCGCGCCAGAGTGGGGCGTTTCCGTTGCCGCAGTTGATGAGTTGGTTGCGTAGCCAGGGGGTGTAAACATCCTCCTCCATCAACTCGGTCAATGTGGGAGCTGGCTTGCCTGCGATGCAGGCGACTCGGTCTGCCTGGTACACCGAGGTGATGCC
>CALFOA010000264.1 GCA_937919795.1 uncultured Neisseria sp. | reverse complement strand
GTGGGCGTGCCGGTTTTCACCAAATGGGTTTGCGGTCCATCATGGCGCACCGCCTGGCCGACTTTTAACTCGGTCAGCTTACGGATGGTCCACGGCCCCAGCAGCAGCGAAAACGCCAGCGCCGTCAAAGCCGCCATCACGGCACGGAAAGTGGTGTATTGGAAAACGTTCAGCACCGAAAACCAGTCGCTGAAGCGGGCTAACCATAAAAGCATGGGGATAACTTCCTTTTTGTTGTTTTGTATCTTTAGAGGCCTGTCTGAAAAATGGTTTCAGACAGGCTTCCATGTGTTGAGTGTGTTTTTCCAAAACTTCGTATTTTAAAACGAAATCAGGGGGAATATGTTTTTTAAATATTCGGGATTAACGCGCAGGCTTGTTCACAGCAGCTTTATGATAGTCGGCACCTTGTTGCCGCCATTGCTCGAAATAATTATCGAATTTTTCACGATCGGTGTAACGGCACATACCGATTTTTTGGTTTAATCCGTCCACAATACTTCCCAGTTCCGCTGCTTCTTGTGCATCATCCAGTTTATAAAACCTTTGTGTCATCGGAAGGTGCAGCCTCCACATAGCATTAAAACGCGCTGAAGTTTGAATATCTTGCTTAGTCCAATGGATTTTGCTCGGGCATTCTTTAGATAAGATGGCTTCATTTTTTTTCAGATTGTCATCGAACATTCTCCAAAAACGTGAAACAAACTGCTGTCGACTGTTTGACGTTAAAACAAAATCACTCATTTTACCTGCCTCTTCACGACCAGCATCCTGACAGTTCATGATTTTCTGAAAACCCGCTCTTATAATTTTAGCTTCATCATCAGAAGGGGTTTTGGCGTAGCGCTGCATGATTTCTCTATCCCCTTGCAAGAATATACCGGCAGAAACCAAAGCCCATTCTTCATCAGTAAAGGTTTGCTGGATACAAACACTGCCGCCGGTTTCCTCCAAAGTTAATGCCCATGCAGGGGCAGCTCCCAAAAACATACTTAACAAAAAGATGATTCTTTTCACTTGCATTCCTTTTACCTGCTTAATTTTTCTACTTTTTTAAAGGTTACAGATTTACCTGCTAACTGGCATCTTTCAAAACAATCTGCGCAAAAACCGAAAGCCACATCAACATAAACACCGTCCGCATCCACCAACCCAGATAAAACGCACATTTTATTTTGATTGCGTCTTTCCTTTCCTGCTTAACAGCCTCCCACAATACCGTAGAATTCAAGCGAGGGCGGTAGCCGATTTCTGCCTGCAATTTAGTTCTGAGGTCTTTGGTGAGCATAACAAAGAAGGGAACGGATCCAAAAAACAGCACCATTAATAACCTAAACGAGCCAGCCAACATGGCCAACATATCGGCAAACATCAAACCTTCTCCTGTTTAAATGCTTTCAGACAGGCATTTCCTTTTATCCCTGCAAAGCCTCAACCACTTCTTCCATCTTCATAAAGCGCGAACCTTTTACCAACACGTTCGCATTCTCCGGCAACTCGTGTACCAATACCTGAATCAGCGGGTCTTTATCGGCAAACCACAAACCTTGGCCGCCGAAGGCTTCGGCTGCTGAGGCGCTGAAATCGCCGACGAAATAAGCGGCTTCGATGCCTTTGTTGCGGGCGTATTCGCCTACTTCGGCGTGCATGGCGGGGGATTCGTCTTCGCCGAGTTCGCCGATGTCGCCCATCACAAACACGCGCGGGGCGGGCAGTTGGGCGAGCACGTCCAGCGCGGCTTTCATGCTGTCGGGGTTGGCGTTGTAAGTGTCGTCTAACAGGGTGGCACCTTTGATGCCGTGTTTGATTTGCAGACGGCCTTTGATGTTGGCAAAACCAGCCAGGCCGTCGGCAATTTCTTGCAGGCTCAATCCGGCGGCTTGCGCCAAGGCGGCGGCGGCCACGGCGTTGCTGACATTATGCTTGCCCGGCACCGGCAGCGTTACCGCCGCGCGTTGGCTGTCGTTCACCAAATCAAATTCGCACGACAAGGGTTTCAACACAATGTTTTCAGCATGAATATCACCGTGTTCCGCGCCGAAGCTCTGCCGTTTCATGCCAGCGGTAGCGGCTTGGAACACGGCAAGATTAGCATCTTGTTGCGGCAGCAAAGCCAAACCGTTTTCAGACAGGCCTTGGTAAATCTCGCTTTTGGCTTTGGCAATATCGCCCACGCCGTCAAAACCGCAGCCGACATGGGCGCGCAAGGCGTTGTTGACCAGCGCTACATCGGGCTGCGCGATGCGGGTGAGCAGCGCCAGCTCGCCGAAATGGTTCATGCCCATTTCAATCACGGCGTAGCGGTGCGCAGGCGTGAGCTTGAGCAGGGTGAGCGGCAGGCCGATGTGGTTGTTGAAATTGCCCGCCGTCGCCAAAACCGCTTCTTCACCAAAACGATGGCGCAACACGGCAGCCAGCATTTCTTTCACCGTGGTTTTGCCGGACGAACCGGTGATGCCGAACACAAACGGCTGAATATGCTGGCGCCACGCTTTGGCCAGCGTTTGCAGCGCCGCCAGCGTATCGCTCACTGTTAACGCGCCGTTTAACGCCGCACAATCTTCGCGCGACACCACCGCTGCGGTCGCACCTTTGGCCAGCACATCGGCCACAAAATCATGTGCATCAAAACGCTCGCCTGCTAATGCAAAAAACACATCACCGGGTTGAATGTCGCGGCTGTCGGTAACGATGCGTTTCACCGTTTGGTTTGCAGACGGCAGCGGCAGGTTAAGGGTTTGGCAGATAAAGTTTAGGTCTAAGGATTTCATATTCATATCAAGTATCTATTTCATCGTCAGCTTGGTGCTGTGCAGCTTGTTCGAGTTTCATTCGGGTGATGTTTTTTCCTGCTAACCAAATAAATAAAACGGCTAAAAAATTAAAACTAAAATAACTACCATTAACACCAAATCCGACCGAAAAACTCAGCACTCCGCTTAAATCAATGAAAAAACCGTTAGCAAAGCGTACTTGCAATAAAGCCAAGCCATACACGGCCAGCATTTGCATAAATCCTTCCATACGGTATTTAAACGCATTCCATGCAGCTCGTAGCGTGAAGGCAGACAAAACCAGTAAAATCAATACCGACCACCACAACACAGTTTCCGGCGCGCCAAGTGCTTGTATCAACAATTCGAGCGGCCATTTGATCCCTTGCAGAAATGTGAGCCAAGCCAAAAACTTTCCGCTGCGTGGCAAACGGGCGTAATCGGGAAATAATCGTTTAAACCATTGCATAATATGTTTCAAATATGGGTTTTCTTTTTTCAGACAGGCATTAATCTCAAAAGCCTATTTTTCCTTATTAATCAAAGTATAAGGATTCACCGCACCCTTCAGCGTATAGATACCGTAGTGCAGATGCGGCGGGGTGCCTTTGGCGTTGCCGCTGTCGCCAACATAACCAATCACGGTACCGACTTCCACCCACTGATGCTCGCGGACATCGGCATAATCTTCCAGATGGGCATAATAATGCCACGCCCTGCCCGGCCCTTGAATGCCGACAAATTTGCCGCCCAATCTATCCACCCCGATGCGGGTGATCACGCCTTGGGTGGTGCTCAACACCGGCGTACCGCGTTTGGCAAAAATATCCACCCCCTGATGCTTGCGGCCTTCGCTGCGCGCGGCACCCCAAGTATCGATAAAGCGCTGGCCGGGCACCGGATGCGGCAAACTACCCGCTACCGGCTCAGGCTGGGTTTGCAGCCAAGCGAGCTGTGCATACGGCAGCCAATAGGGTTTTCCCCACCATAGCAAGGCGGCAACGGTGGCTGAGCATAACAGCACGCGTATCAATTTTGAATTCATGCTTAACTGCGGTTTCCGGTTATGTTTTCAGACAGGCATTTTTCAAACGTCCCGCTACCAATATCATGTTTGGCTTGGTTAAGAAATTTTCTGGTGTTTAGGATTAACGGCGGATACCTAAAAGCTGTCTGAAAGCTATTTTTTATCGTTAGCAATATCGGTGAGTAATTTGGCAAAATCTACTGCATTTTGCCGGGTAATAACCGGTTTACCTGCCTTTTCTTCAATTTCGCGACGGGCATTCCCGGCTACACTACCGCCTTGTTTAGCCATCCTTCGGTTCTCCGCCAAACCTTGCGGACGGTGCACTTGGGTGAGGGTTGTTGTCGTAGCTTCTGCCAACATATTCAATACCAATTCCAACGTGCTCATATTGTCGCGTAGATTTTCTTTTTTCAGCCCCTTGAAGTTTTTATATTCTCTTGTGGTCATACCCGACCATGCACGCGTAATTTCATTAGTGAGAATGGCGTACTCCTGCCCTGCTTTTACGCCATGCGCCTGCCAACTGTCGGTCAACTCTTTGCGAACCTGTATCGCCTGCAACCGCTGGTTAATCCATTCGGGCGTATATCCTTTTTGCAGATAGGTTTGCAAAGCACGATCAATACTCAATTCAGGATCGATAATCTCGTCTAACCGCTCTTTACCTACCTGCGCCAACCACATTTTAAACGGCTCTGCCTTGGGAGATGGTACAGACTGGATAATACGGAAAATACCTTCCATATCTGCTGCATCAGTCAGCCGTTGCTTGCCGTCTGATGCCGACATTCTCAACTGGCTACAAATTGTAGCCGGTTCACGCCCTTCCTTTTTCAACCGTGTTTTCAACACACTCCAATATTTTCGCGGATTCTCACTTTCGGTTAAAACCGCAATCACATCCACCACTGAAAAAAACCATTCTTCTTGTTCTTCATCCCAAACCGATCGGATTTGTTGGTTTTCGTAGAGTTTGATTTCGTTCATGTTTCCCCTATCTGCCGATTTTTAAGTTAAAACGAATAACCCAATGAGTAAACACGTTAACGACTATCGTGCCGCCAACGCCGCTTCCGCCACTTCAAAATCCGAAAAATGCTGCTTCACGCCCTGTATATCCTGATAAGTTTCGTGTCCTTTACCGGCAATCAAAACAATATCGCTGGCGGCGGCGTGTTGCACGGCGTATTCAATAGCGGTACGGCGATCGGCTGCTACATATTCGGGCTGCGGCACGGCAGGCAGGATGTCATCAATAATCGCTTGCGGTTCTTCCATGCGCGGGTTGTCGCTGGTCACCACTACTTTATCAGCTCCCGCCACGGCAGCAGCACCCATCAGCGGGCGTTTGCCTTTATCGCGGTTGCCGCCGCAGCCGAACACGCACCACAGGGCGGCGTTTTGCGGTTTGATTTCCTGCAAGGTGGCCAATGCTTTTTCGAGTGCATCGGGGGTGTGGGCGTAATCGACCACCACCAGCGGTTTGCCGGGGTTCATGATGCAGTCCATGCGGCCGGTGGCGGGGCGGATGTGTGCCAACACCTCCAGCACTTGCGGCAGCGGATAACCGGCGGCGCACAATACGCCTACGCATGAAGCCAGGTTTTGTGCATTGAAACGACCCAATAGGCGGCTCGCTACTTCGCCGTCGCCCCACGGAGTTTTAAAGGCGACTTTCATGCCGTCGGAAGAGGCGGAAAAAGCGATAATGCGGATGTCGGCCTGTTCGGCAAAGCCGTAACCATACACTTTTAATTCGGGGCGTTCGGTGCGCAATCGGGCGGCTAATTCGGCACCGTAAGCGTCGTCTACATTGATCACGGCCTGTTGCAGGCCGCGCCAGTAAAACAGGCGCGATTTGATTTCGCCGTAGGCTTCCATGCTGCCGTGGTAATCGAGGTGGTCGCGGGTGAGATTGGTGAATACGGCGGTTTGAAACGGTACGCCGTTCACGCGGAATTGATCCAAGCCGTGGCTGGACACTTCCATCGCCACCGCTTTGGCACCTTGTTGTTTGAATTGGTGCAACAGGGTTTGCACGGCAACGGGGTCGGGTGTGGTGTGTGTGGACTCAACCAACTCGCCCCAAAAGCCGTTGCCGACGGTGCCGACAATGGCGCATTTGTCATTCAGCAAATCAGCGGCCTGCGCCAGCCATTGGGTAATCGAGGTTTTGCCGTTGGTACCGGTGACGCCCCAGATTTTTAAATCAGTAGAATGCCTGTCTGAAACATTACCGTATACTTCGGCGGCTACGATACCGGCACGGTGTTTTAAATCTTGAATGCCTTGATTGGGCACTTGCCATTCGGGATTCCATTCAAATTCGCCGTCGTCGTCCCAAAAAACGAAGGCGGCGCCGTTGGCAATGGCGGCGGGAATAAAGCTGCGCCCGTCGGTGTATTCGCCTTGGCAGGCAATGAAAATATCACCGGATTGGATTTTACGGCTGTCTGAATGCAACAAACGCCCTGCTGCGTGTTCACACAGCAGGGGCGTTAAAGGGGTTTCAGACAGGAGTACAAGGTCACTGAACATTCAGGAGCTCCGTATCAAACACCTCATCTGCCTGCGTTTGCTTAACGGGAGGCATGAATGGTGGTGGTGTGGTTCAAATCAGTAGTGGGCGCAACGCCTAAAATATTCAAACTACCGGCAGTGATACCTTTGAATACCGGGCCTGCCACCGTACCGCCGTAATAACCGTTGGTGCTGGGTTCATCCACCGCCACCGCCACAATCACACGCGGATTTTCCGCCGGTGCAAAGCCGACAAAAGAAGCCAAGTGTTTGTTGTCGGCGTAGCGACCGTTTACCAGTTTACGCGCAGTACCGGTTTTCGCCGCCACATGGAAGCCCGGCACGGCACCGGCGGTACCGGTACCGCCCGGCTCGGTTACCGACATCATCAGATTGCGCACGGTACGCGCGGTTTCCGGTTTAATCACCTGCTCGCCTTTCGGTGCAGTGAGTTGTTTCTCAAAGCTCACCGGCAACAAGCGGCCATCGGCAGTGAAAATGGTGTAAGAGCGCGCCAATTGCAGCAGGCTCACCTGCAAGCCGTAACCGAACGACATAGTCGCTTGGTTAAACGGGCGCCATTTTTTCCAGTTGTGCAAAATACCGGCGGTCTCACCCGGGAAGCCCGAGTGCATACGCTCGCCGACCCCTACGTCGCGATAAAAGTTATACATTTCTTCCGGCGTAAACATCGCGGAAAGTTTACTGGTACCGACGTTAGACGATTTCTGCATGATACCGCGCAGGCTCAAGGTCGGATAAGTATGGGTATCGCGCACGATATTGCCGTAAACGCTGTAAGGCTGGGTGTTGAACACCATGTTTTCATTCACCTTACCCGCATCCAATGCCTTGGCGATGGTAAACGGTTTCATCGCCGAACCCGGCTCCAGCATATCGGTTACCGCACGGTTACGGCGCTGCTCGCTACCGGCTTGACCGGGCTGGTTTGGGTCGTATGCCGGGCTGTTCACCAAAGCCAGAATCTCGCCGGTTTTGGCATCCAACACCACCGCACTGCCCGCTTTGGCTTTATGATAGGAAATCGCTTTGTTCAACTCATCGTAAGCCAAGGTCTGGATACGTTGATCCAGCGATAACACCATATCTTGGCCGTTTTTTGGGTCGCTGTTGCGCGGCGAATCCAAGCTGTCGACGATATTGCCTTTATTGTCGCGCAACACCACTTTGGCGCCGTTGGTACCGCGCAAAGCATCCTCACGCGACAACTCCAAGCCTTCTTGGCCTTTGCCGTCGATATTGGTAAAGCCCAGCACATGGGCAAACAGGTTACCCATCGGATAATGGCGTTTCGATTCTTTCTGGAACGACAAACCTTTGATGCCCAAGGCTGCAATCTGATCGGCTACTTCTTTAGGCAGTTGGCGCTTCAGATAAATAAAATCTTTGTCTTTTTTAACCAGTTTCTCTTCCAACTCACCTTCCGATACACCGGTCAGCTTCGCCAGCTTCACCAACTGTTCATGGCTCGGCAGCTCATCCATCGCCGAAGGAATGGCATACAACGATTCAGTGGGGGCACTCAAAGCCAGCGTGGCACCGTTGCGGTCGGTAATCGTGCCGCGCGAAGCCGGCAAAGCCAGCGTGCGCACAAAGCGGCGGTCGCCTTGGTCTTTCAAGAAGGCGTGCTCGCTGGTTTGGATGTAGACACCGCGGAAAATCAGCGCAGAAAACGCCAAAGCCAAGCCGCCCAGCACCAGCATCATACGCTCGTTGCTGCTGCTCGGCTTTTTACCTTTGGGCTGCTTGGGCAGCATTTGCGGTTTGTATTCGTTTTTAATTAACATGCCACACTTCTCTATTACTTCACTTCGATAATCTGCGTATTTTCTGCCGAAGGCGCGCGCAGTTTCTGCGTCTCAGCAGCTGATCTAATCAGCTTGTGGTTGGCCAACCTTGCCTGTTCCAACTTCAGACGGGCATAGTCCTGATCCAAAGAAATTTTGATTTTTTCCGCTTTGTCCAATGCAATATAGTATTGCCGCGACTGATTCTGTACCGTAACCACAGCCAAACCCGAAACGAGGGACAACAGCAGCAACACAATATTTAATTTATTCATAATTTTTCGGGCAGGTATTTTACAATCAGAGTGATTTACTCTAACGACCTTTATTCATCTTTTTTGCAACCTCAAAGCTGCCTGCCGTTCTGCTGGCAACCCGCAATACGGCGGAGCGTGCACGGGGATTAGCGGTGACTTCTTCGGCAGAAGCTTTCTGCGCTTTTCCTTCTTGTTGCAACGGTGGTACAGGCCGGTCTGCTTCTTTTACCACCGCCCACCTGGGCAGCGGCGCCGCCTGCGAATATTGGCGGATAAACTGTTTGACTATCCTGTCTTCCAGCGAGTGGAAGGCAATCACCGCTAACCTACCATTTTCATTTAAACGACCAACCACTTGCGGCAATACCTCTTTTACCTCTTCAAGCTCACGGTTGATGAAGATCCGAATGGCCTGGAACGTCCGGGTCGCCGGGTCTTGACCGCGCTCACGAGTACGGACGGCTTGTGCCGCGAGCTTCGCCAGCTTGCCGGTTGTATCGATGGGTTCCGATTGGCGTTGCGCCACAATGGCGCGCGCAATCTGGCGACTAAACCGCTCTTCACCATAATTCTTGATTACCTCGTTTATTTCTTGCTCATCAGCTACCGCCAGCCATTCTGCCGCCGACATTCCGCGGGTGGGATCCATACGCATATCCAGCGGCGCATCAAAGCGAAAACTGAAACCGCGTGAACCTTCGTCGATTTGCGGCGAAGAGATACCCAAGTCAAACAGCGCACCGTCTATCTTGGCGATACCCAAATCATCCAAAGCCTGATTAAAGGTC
>CALFOA010000263.1 GCA_937919795.1 uncultured Neisseria sp. | reverse complement strand
AGCCGCAATCCTGATTTTCGGTGTTCATCAACACGAAATTGGTGGCGTTCCACAATTTATTGCAGAAATTGCGGTAGCCTTCTGCGCGTTTGAAATCGAAGTTGATGCTGCGGCCGAGGCTGGCGTAGCTGGCCATGGTGAAGCGCAGCGCGTCGGTGCCGAATACCGGAATGCCTTCGGGGAACAGTTTTTCGGTGGCTTTTTTTACTTGCGGCGCTTTTTCGGGGCGGCGCAGGCCGGTGGTGCGTTTCACCAGCAGGCTTTCCAAATCGATGCCGTCAATCAAATCCACCGGGTCAATCACATTGCCCTCGGATTTCGACATTTTCTTGCCTTCGTGGTCGCGCACCATGCCGTGGATGTACACGTCTTTAAACGGCACTTTGCCGGTGAAGTGGGTGGTCATCATAATCATGCGCGCCACCCAGAAGAAGATGATTTCGTAGCCCGTTACCAACACGTTGCTCGGCAGGAAGGCTTTCAGTTCATCGGTTTCAGACGGCCAGCCCAAAGTAGAGAACGGCACCATGGCAGACGAGAACCAAGTATCCAGCACGTCTTCATCGCGGGTTAAACCGCTTTGGCCGGCCAGCTTCTCGGCTTCTTCCTGATTGCGCGCTACATAAACCTTGCCTTCGGCATCGTACCAAGCGGGGATTTGATGACCCCACCACAGTTGGCGCGAGATACACCAGTCTTGGATGTTGTTCATCCATTGGTTGTAGGTGTTGATCCAGTTTTCGGGGATAAACTTCACTTGGCCGCTATCGACCGCGTGTTTGGCTTTTGCAGCCAGGCTCATGCCTTTAAATTCGCTCTCAGGCTCGCCGCCGTTGGGCGTGGCCGACATGGCCACAAACCATTGGCTGGTCAGCATAGGCTCAATCACAGAGCCGGTGCGGTCGCCTTTGGGTGTCATCAGCGTATGCGGTTTTACTGCTATCAACAGGCCTTGCGCTTCCAAGTCGGCCACCATTTGTTTGCGGGCGGCGAAGCGGTCGAGGCCGGCATAAGCGGCGGGCAGCGCAAAGCCTGCTTGGGCATCTCCCTTGAAGTTGAACACTTCCGATTCGGCCAATACTTTGGCTTCTAAATCAAATACATTGATTAAGCGCGTGTCGTGGCGTTTGCCGACTTCGTAGTCGTTAAAGTCGTGCGCAGGGGTGATTTTGACGCAGCCGGTGCCGAAGTCTTTTTCCACATATTCGTCGGCAATCACCGGGATGGTGCGGCCGGTGAGCGGCAGCGTCAGTTGTTTGCCGATTAAATGGCGGTAACGCTCGTCTTCGGGATGCACGGCCACGGCCACGTCGCCCAACAGGGTTTCGGGACGGGTGGTGGCGACAATCACCGCTTCGGCCGGATTGTCGGCGAGCGGATAACGGATGTGCCACATCGAGCCTTGCTCTTCCACGCTTTCCACTTCCAAATCGGATACGGCGGTACCGAGCACCGGATCCCAGTTCACCAAACGCTTACCGCGGTAAATCAGGCCTTGCTCAAACAGGCGCACGAACACTTCGGTGACCACTTCGGCGCGGGTGTCGTCCATGGTGAAGTATTCGCGTGACCAATCGGCCGAACAGCCGACGCGGCGCATTTGTTCGGTGATGGTGCCGCCGGAAACATTTTTCCACTGCCACACTTTTTCCAAAAACGCTTCACGCCCCAAATCGTGGCGAGAAATACCTTGTTCGGCCAATTGGCGTTCCACCACAATCTGGGTAGCGATACCGGCGTGGTCGGCACCGGGAATCCAGCAGGTGTTGCGTCCTTTCATGCGGTAGTAGCGGGTGAGGCCGTCCATAATGGTTTGGTTGAAGGCGTGACCCATGTGCAACGTACCGGTCACATTCGGCGGCGGCAGCTGGATGGAAAAGGATTCGGTGAGCGACATATCCGGCTGGAAATAGCCTTGTGCTTCCCAGTTTTGATAATGTTTGGCTTCGATTTCGGCAGGGTTGTATTTATCTAGCATGGTATTCGGTTGGCGCGTACGCGTTTGAAGATTTAAATCGTGAGATTATAACGCAAAAAGCGAGGGTTTTAGCGGTACAGCCGCGCACTTTGTTGGTTTTCAGACAGGCATATTGGGCGGTACCGATAAATGAACGATAGGGATTCGTAAAAAAACGGCACAAAAAACCAATGGAAAAGTTTTTTGTGCCGCTTAAAGCGTATCGATGACAACGTGGACACCATCTGCCAGCTGTTTGGCCGGATGTTCTTGCTGTGTAGAAAACTTACCGGAGCATAAGCTCAGGCAAGGATTCATATACGGAAAAAGATTCGGACAACCGGCTGGCCGGGGTGGGGTTGATTTCGGTTTACGCTGATTTTTTTTGTTGGCTGTCGGACAATAATTGTTCGTACAGCTCAGGGTCGCGCTCTTTCAATAACGAAGCGACGGCGAGGTCGCTGGCATTGATGCTACTTAAGTCCACACGCTCAATATGAACAATGCGCAAGAGTTCGCGTACGGGTTTGGGCATGTTACGGCCCGATTCGTAGCGAGAGCCTCCAGACTGGGTAACTCCCAGCTTGCTCCAGAATTCCATTTGATTTAAACCTAAGTTACGACGAATGTCCCTGATGTTTTCAATTTTTTCAAAATTTGCCATGCAAAATTTCCTTTTTATGGATGCTTGTCGCAAAACAATCAGCATGGGAATTGTTTGTTATCTAATTGCTTGCCGGATGAAGTATAAGTGTTTCCTGAGAGATTTCAAACGGAATTAACAAAAAAAGATTATGCGAGGCGATAGTCGAAACAGATTATGTATGAAAAATGAAACATACATAGAAATCAGTTAGTTAGACTCTAAGCTCTAATTGATGGAGTGCAGAGGATTGCTGTGATTAGCGGGATGAGGAAGCAAATAACGGCTTTGTAGTTTGATGTAGTAAATTGTCGGTATATGAATGCATATCCCGACAATTTTTGTGCAATACCAGTGAAGTGAGTTTAAGGCTGGCCGCTGGCCGGGCTGATGGTGAGAATCTCGTAGCCGGTATCGGTTACCAGCACTTCGTGTTCCCATTGAGCAGAGAGCGAGCGGTCTTTGGTGACCACCGTCCAGCCGTCGGCGAGGATGCGCAGGTGGCGTTTGCCTTGGTTGATCATTGGTTCAACGGTGAAAATCATGCCGGGCTTTAATTCCATACCTTGGCCTTTTCTGCCGTAGTGCAGCACTTGCGGCTCTTCGTGAAAGCCGCGGCCGATGCCGTGGCCGCAGAATTCCTGTACCACCGAATAACCGGCATTTTCGGCGACTTGTTGGCAGGCGTAACCGATATCGCCCAAGGTGGCGCCGGGTTTGACTGCTTCAATACCGGCCATCATGCTGGCGTGGGTCACCTCAATCAGGCGCTTGGCTTGCGGGCTGATTTCGCCAACCGCAAACATGCGGCTGGAATCGCCGTGGAAGCCGTCTTTTTTAATGGTGACGTCGATGTTGACGATATCGCCGTTTTTTAACGGTTTGTCGTCGGGAATGCCGTGGCAGATGACGTGATTTACCGAGGTGCAGCAGGATTTGGGGTAGGGCGGGTTGCCGTAGTTTAATGGCGCGGGATAACCGCCTTGTACGTTGATGTGGTAATCGTGTATCAGGCGGTCGATTTCGTTGGTGGTGATGCCGGGTTTGATGAAATCTGTAATGTAGTCCAGCGCTTCGGCGGCCAGGCGGCCGAGTTCGCGCATTTTTTCTATTTCTTCGGGTGTTTTAATGATAACGGCCATGTAGGTGTCCTTAACATAGAGACTCCGCCGGAGGAGGGCGGAGCATAAAAGGGGTTAATGGTTTATTCGCATTGCAGCGTGGCGGCGGTGGCGCTGAATTCCTGAGTCATTGCTTTACAGGCCTGGCCTTCGGCGCCAACTAGGTCTTTTTTGGTTTGTTCCAAAGTGGCTTTCATCGGCTCGGCTAAATCAGGCGGCATTTTCTCATAGCAGGCGCTCATGCGCTGGACAAAGGCCTCACACTCGGGCGCCAATTGACCTCCTGCCGCGGCTGCTGAGGAAGACGGTACGGCAGGTGGAGTGGGGGTTTCAACCGTTGTCGGCAGAGAGCCGGCTGCCGGTGGGGCGACATCGGAAGTGGCGGATGCGGCAGCCGGTGGTGCTTCATTTGATTTGGTAGAGGTAATCCAAGCTTCGTTGGCAGCGGCGGATGCGGTAGTCGCAGTGGCCGAGGCTTGGCTGGCGGCTTGCTCCTCTTGAGTCTGACCGCTGCAGGCGCTGAGTAGAGCGAGGGTTAGGGTGGTGAATAATATATGCTTCATGGGTATGCCTTCTCTCTGTTGGTGCGCCGCTCATCGGCGGCTTAAAACAAGCAGATAGGGATGCCTGTCTGAAAAATCAATCTATTGTGTTGATTAGGCGGAATGCCTGTCTGAAAAAATAACCTATAAATCTTTCAGACAGGCATTCTATCGGATGGTTTTAAAACAGCTTAGCTACTTCTGTAGCAATATCATCAGCGCGCATAAAAGTTTCGCCGATTAAGAAAGTGTGCACGCCGTGGCTGCGCATAAAGTCCACATCGTCTTTGTGGCGGATGCCGCTTTCGGCAATGGCGATTTTGCCCGCCAGATGGGGCAGCAGATCAAGCGTTTGGTTGAGGTTGACTTCAAAAGTACGCAGGTTGCGGTTGTTGACGCCAAACAGCGGAGTGGTGAGGCGGGCGCATTTGGCTAACTCGCTCTCATCGTGTACTTCCAACAATACCGCCATGCCCAGTTGGTGAGCGAGGGCTTCGAAGCGTTCCAGTTGCTCGGTTTCGAGTGCGGCAGCAATCAACAGAATCGCATCGGCGCCCCAAGCGCGGGCTTGGTAGATTTGGTAGTCGTCGATGATAAAGTCTTTGCGCAACACCGGCAGCGATACCGCCGCGCGCGCTTGCTGCAAATAGGCGGGCGAGCCTTGGAAATATTGCTCGTCGGTGAGTACCGACAAACAGGCCGCGCCGCCGCGTTCATAATCGGCGGCGTGTGCGGCGGGCTGGAAATCGGGGCGGATCAGCCCTTTGCTGGGGCTGGCTTTTTTGATTTCGGCAATCACCGCGGGCTGATTGGCAGCGTGTTTGGCACGGATGGCGGTGACAAAATCGCGCACCGGCGGTGCGGCTTCGGCCTGGCGTTTGATTTCGTCCAAAGGCACGGCGGTTTTGGCGGCGGCCACTTCTTCGGCTTTGGTGGCCAGAATGCGTTCGAGGATATCGGTCATGGTTTCTTTATAAATGGAGAGGCGGGGCACAAATGCCTGTCTGAAAAAATAAGTCGCCTCAAATGAAAATGATACCGCGTTGGCTGCGCCTCGCCGTACCTCTTGTACTGTCTTCGGCTTGCCGCCTTGTCTCATTTCCATTTGAGGCGACTATACTAGCGGTAAACGCCTGCAATCTTAACGGAAAAACGGCCGGTTGTGTTTGAAAACGGCACGATTATGCCGGTTTTAGCGGCTGTTTTGCCACTCAAAAAACGATAGTACCGCTTGCGGCATCCAGCGTAGATGGCCGCGCCCGCTGCCGGAAACAAAGCCGACATGGCCGCCGTTTTTCGGTTGCAGCAGATAAACCGAATCGGAAACTTCGTTGGCAGTCGGCAGAAAACGGCCGGGCAGAAAGGGGTCGTTTTGGGCGTTTAGCAGCAGGGTGGGGGTGGCAATATCGGGCAGAAAAGGCTTGGCGGCGGCGCGGCGGTAATAATCGTCTTTATTGGCAAAACCGTGTAGCGGCGCGGTGTAGGCGTTGTCGAAGTCGGCCAGCGAGCGGATGCGCAGGCCGGATTGGGCGGTCACTTTGGGCATCAGCGTGCTGAGGAAATAGCGGGTATAGAGCAGGCGCGGCAGGCCGTGTTCCAGCGTGTGGCCGGCGGCGGGCAGATCGAGCGGGGCGGAAACCGTCGCAGCGGCGCGCACCAGAGTATTTTGCTGCAAGTGCCCCTGTTCGCCCAGATATTTGGCCAACACATTGCCGCCGAGTGAAACGCCCACCGCATAAATCTGCCGGTAACGCGCGGCCAGCAGCTTCAGCATGTGTGCCACTTCCGGCGTATCGCCGCTGTGGTACATCGCTTTTGACGGCACGCCGCCGCAACTGCGGAAATGGGCGACCACACCGTGCCAACCGCGTGCCGTTACTTCCTGCATCAGCGCCACCGCATAATGGCTGCCGCTGCCGCCTTCTAGGCCGTGAAACAGCACTACTAATGGCGCATCAGGGTTTGCGGCATCGATAAAATCATACGCCACTTGCTCGCGGCCCGTGCTGTCGGGCAGCAATTCGCGCCGGTAAGCGGGCGGCGGGCTTTGTAACAGTTTGGCATATAGGGTTTGCAGGTTGCCGCCGGCCAGCCAGCGCGGGCTGTGGAAGGGCGGCAGTTGGTTCAGAAAAGCGGCGGAATCGGGGGCGGACATGGTTTATCAGTTGGTGTGGGAAGGTGGAGTTTTACAGAGGGTGCGGCCTGCTTTGCAGGGAAGGTAATATCTAATAAACTTTCAATCAGTGCAATCAACTTTTTAAGGTGATGGAGAAATATGGTACACGAAAATTCATTTTTTGAAGCAATTACGCTGGAGACCACTTCAAAAGGGGTGTCGCGCTTTGTGGCGGTCGCACAGGAAATTCCGTCGGATGCCATGGTGAATATTGCCTACATCGGCGCAGATGCCATGGAAGACAGATTACAGGCCATTGACCAATTGCGGGCAGCAGGGCTGAATCCTAGGCCGATTGTATCCGCACGCCGGATGAAGTCGGGTAGCGAGCTGGATACTTTTTTGAATGAAATCGTGGTGCAACGCGGTTTGCGGCGGCTGTTTCTGGTGAGCGGCGATCCTGTGCAGCCTGTCGGGCCGTTTGAAGGGGCGCAGGCCTTAATCGAGGCAGGTCATCTGGACGGACTACCATTGGATGGCATCGGTTTGCCAGGTTACCCCGAAGGGCATCCGATCATTCCGTCTGACCGTTTGACGGGGCATTTGCTGGATAAGATGCGGGCGCTGGAGGCGCGGGGCTTTCCTACTACCGATATTACCACCCAAATTTGTTTGGATCCGACGGCGGTGGTGGCGTGGATCCGTTCGCTGCGTGTGTTGGGTATTGAGGTGCCGATCCGTGTCGGTGTGCCTAGCCCGACCGATGTTGAGGATATGCTGCGTTTCTGCCGTTTGTGTCGGGTCGAAGCTTCGGCTGAAACTTTGGCACTTCACGGTTGGACGGAAAAACAGCAAGCACTCAAGGTTAATCCCGACCGTTTTGTCCAAGTATTGCTCGAAGCGTTGGATAAAGATAACAGCCTGGGCGCGGTGCACCTGCATCTGTTTCCGATGACTACTTTACCGCAAACGCTGGAGTGGTTTAGAGTGGCAGCAGCAAAATAAGAGATGGGGTAGCGTAATGCCTGTCTGAAAACTTTTTCAAACAGGCATTTTCAGAAATGAAAAAAAAGCAGACTGTAAACAGTCTGCTTTTTATGGTCGTTTGAAAACGTATTTATTTGATTTTCATTACCTGAATGGTATTGGTAGCACCCATTTCGCGCATACGTTGGCCGCTGGTAATCAGATACAAATCGCCGGAAGCCAGTACTTTGCGCTCTTTCAGCAAGTCTTCCACTTCGTCCAGTGCGGTGTCGTGGTTTTTGCTGGTTTCTAAGCGCAGCGGGCGCACGCCGCGGTACATCGCCATGCGGCGTTGCGCGGCTACGCTCGGGGTGAGCGCGTAAATCGGCAGCTGGATGCTGGAGCGGCTGATTTGGAAGGCGGTGGTGCCGCTTTCGGTCAGCGCTACAATCGCTTTGGCACCCACTTGGCGGGCAACGTAAACCGCGCCGCTGGCAATTGCGTAATCTACGCGCGGTGTCGGCTCCATGCTGGGCGGTACGCCGATTAAGGAATCTTGTTCTTTTTCGGCGGCGGCACACACCTGTGCCATGTAGCGCACGGTTTCAAACGGATAGGCGCCGACTGCGGTTTCGGCGGAACACATCACCGCATCGGTACCGTCCAATACGGCGTTGGCCACGTCGCTCACTTCGGCGCGGGTCGGTACCGGGTTGGTAATCATCGATTCCATCATTTGAGTGGCGGTGATGCTGAAACGACGCATCTCGCGGGCGCGTTTGATCATGCGTTTTTGCAGAGCGGGTACGGCGGCATTGCCGACTTCTACTGCCAGATCGCCACGCGCCACCATGATGCCGTCGGAAGCTTCAATGATTTCGTCCAGATTTTCAATCGCTTCGATGCGCTCAATTTTGGCCACCAAGCCGGGTTTTACTCCCTCTTGGCAAGCTTCGTCGACCAAACGACGGGCGGTTTTCATGTCTTCAGCATTTTTGACAAAACTGATGGCCAGATAGTCGCAACCGATGCCCACTGCGGTTTTCAAATCGCGGAAGTCTTTTTCGGTAAACGCGCCAGCAGAGAGGCCGCCGCCTTGTTTGTTGATGCCTTTATTGCTTTTCAGCAGATGGCTGTTGTTGGCCACAGTGTGGATTTCGCTGCCGACCACTTTTTCTACCGTTACGGTGAGCAGGCCGTCGTCCAGCAGTAAAACATCGCCGGGTTTCACGTCGTTCGGCAGTTCGCGGTAATCGAGGCCGATACGCTCGCGGTTGCCTTCGCCTTCTAATGCGGCGTCAAACAACACTTTTTCGCCCACTACAATCACCACGCTGCCGCCGGTTAATTTGCTTACGCGGATTTTCGGGCCTTGCAAGTCGGCCATAATGGCTACTTCGCGATTGGCCAAGCGGGCGGCTTCGCGCACGATTTTGGCGTTTTCTTGGTGGAATTCGGCGGTGCCGTGGCTGAAGTTGAAACGGACGACATTCAGGCCACCTACATTAATCATGTCGCGCAGCAACTCAACATCATTGCTGGCGGGGCCAAGGGTGGCGACGATTTTAGTGTTATGGCGGATGCGGGTGGTATCGCGTTGAGTGGTCATGGCGGTTCCTTGCGAGATAATCTGAAATAAGGGCAGCCTGTTGAAAGAGGCTGTTAGGGATAACTGAGTTGCAAAACTACATTTATTTTTTGAAGTTGTGCGCTATTTTACTCTTTTATACTGTTTTATTGTAGTAAAGTTTCTTTTAATTTGATGTGTAACAATATTGATGTTGGGGTCGGAGGGCTAGTTAATTAGGCTTGCAGGAAAGCTTTTGAAATATCGTGATATTTATCACTGTTTTTAGGGTGTAATTTTGCTAAAAAACAGCAATGGCCGTAGAAAAGTGTGAAGTAAAGTTTTGCTATGGCTTAAGCTGATATGGTTTCAAGCAGGCTTATAAAAGCCTTTAAACAACAAAATGCCTGTCTGAAAAACTTATGGTATCGGTTTTCAGACAGGCATTACTCTATATTTAATAGTAATAAACTCAATCACCTTGGCGACGATACTGATCCGCCACTTCTATATAATGTGCAGCTGAACGGCGCAGATGCTGGCGCTCGTCTTCGGTAAGTTCGCGCACCGCTTTCACCGGTGAACCCATATAAAGATAACCGCTGGCCAAGGCTTTGCGTGGCGGAACCAAGCTGCCGGCACCAATGATCACTTCTTCACCGATGACTGCGTCGTCCAACACAATCGAACCCATGCCCACCAAAACATAATCGCCGATGGTGCAGCCGTGCAGGGTCACATGGTGGCCGACCGTTACATAATTACCGATAATCAACGGGGAGCCTTCCGGCTTGGCTTCGCTCGGCTGTGAAACGTGCAGCATACTCAAATCCTGAATATTGGTGCCGCAGCCGATGCGGATGTCGTTCACATCGCCGCGCAACACCGCGCCCGGCCAAACCGACGATTGGGCGCCGATGTGTACGTCGCCGATAATCACCGCGGTGTCATCAATATAACAATCGGAACCAATCTCGGGAAAGTGTTCCAGATAAGGGCGGACAGGCATGGTGTTCCTCTCTTTTCAGGTTATAATCATTTTCATAGTCTATCAAAGGTTTACCGCCATGAATACACTCGAATGGTTGTCGCGCCTGATTGCGTTTGATACCACCAGCCGCTATTCCAATTTGGCGCTGATTAACGATGTCGCGCAATGGCTGCAAGATCAAGGTTTGCAACCTTGGCTGGCTTACAACGATGAGCGCAGCAAAGCCAATCTGTTTGTCACCATTCCGGCGGCCAGCGGCAGCTGTGAGGGCGGGTTGATTTTGTCCGGCCACACCGATGTGGTGCCGGTAGACGGCCAAAGCTGGCAGAGTGATCCTTTTACCGCTGATGCTCGTGACGGCAAGCTATACGGGCGCGGTTCGACTGATATGAAAGGCTTTATTGCCTCGGTATTGGCTGCTGTGCCGCAAATGAAAGCCGCGCGCCTGCAACGGCCACTGCACATCGCCTTGTCTTACGACGAAGAAATCGGCTGCCTCGGCGCGCCGGTGATGATTGCCGAATTGCAGAAGCGCGGTCTTACGCCCGAACATTGCATCGTCGGTGAACCGACCTCGATGAAAATGGTGGTGGCGCACAAAGGCATTCATACTTTCCGCTGCAAAGTGCACGGCAAAGCCGCCCATTCTTCGCTCACCCCGCAAGGCGTGAACGCCATTGAATACGCGGCTAAACTGATAGTGTTCATCAACGAACTGGCGCACCGCCTGCAAAGCCAGCAAACCGACCCCGCTTACGACGTACCGTTTTCCACTTTAAGCGTGAACACAATAGGCGGCGGCACCGCCAGCAATATTGTGCCGCAGTTGTGCGAATTTGAATTCGATTACCGCAACCTGCCGCACATGAATACCGACGACATCGTGTGCCCGATTGAGCAGCACATCAAACAGGTGTTGGAGCCGCAGATGCAGGCTGTCGATCCGAATTGCCGCATCGATATGGTGCACGGCGAAAACGTACCTGCCATGCCGGAAGCCGAAGCTGCGCTCTTGCATGATTTGGTCACCCAATTGGTGGAAGAACATGCCCGTCTGAAAGTGGCTTATGCCACCGAAGGCGGCCAGTTCCA
Organism: uncultured Neisseria sp.; assembly: GCA_937919795.1. Classification (GTDB taxonomy): domain Bacteria; phylum Pseudomonadota; class Gammaproteobacteria; order Burkholderiales; family Neisseriaceae; genus Neisseria. Next base: position 488 of record CALFOA010000263.1, on the reverse strand, counting down.
GCAAGCCGGCATCCACACCGTGATTTGCGGGCCGGGCAGCATTACGCAGGCGCACAAGGCTGATGAATTTGTCGAATTGACGCAGTTGGCGCGTTGCGATGATTTTTTAAGCAAGCTGATTGCTGCCCAAAGCGCCTGAGTAGCGGGTTATAATAAGGGCGTAAATAAACGGCCGCCCCGCGCGGCCGGTAATGATAGAAGTTTAGGAAAAGAAAGGAAGCCCATGGCACAGCGTCGCGACATTTTGGCTTGGTGTGATGAAAATCTGCAAACCGCCCAATTTCAGGATTACGCCCCCAATGGCTTGCAAGTTGAGGGTAAAGAGGAAATCCGTAAAGTAGTAGCGGCGGTGAGCGCAAGTTTTGCCGCCATCGAATACGCCGCCGCAGTCGGCGCCGATATGCTGCTGGTGCATCATGGTATGTTTTGGAAAAACGAACCGGTGACGAGATCGGAAGAGCGTCGTGTAGGGAAAGAGTGTCTTCGCC
>CALFOA010000262.1 GCA_937919795.1 uncultured Neisseria sp. | reverse complement strand
ATTGGAAGAGTCAGCCAAAGTGGCATGACTCAAGATAAACTGTCTCCGAAATACTCGGGTCGGTTCAGTTCACAATGCCAGCGCTACGCGCCACGGGATACCGATTAAGTCTTTCGGCTTGAGACCGCCGGATAGCGGTGTGGTTTTCAGACAGCCTTTCAGTTGGGTGGCGGTCTGAAAAGAATCCTGATGCCCGGTGAACGGGCTGCCGTCGCTGTTTCGGCCTTTGCCGCTGCCAGCATAACTGTCGCCAAGATTCAGCCATAAGGTGCCGTCGTCGGCCAACACGTCACGCACCAGGCGGAAAACTTCGACCAAGTTTTCGACATACTCGTTTACGGTCGGCTCTAAACCGATTTGCCCGGCACAACCATAATCGCGTAAGCCGTAGTATGGCGGCGAAGTGATACAGGTTTGCGCTTTTACGCCGCTGGTCGCCAGCTCGGGCAAGATAAGGCGGCAGTCACCGGTGAACAAGCCTCCTTCATTTTTTTGATCGTACATTTTCAGTATCTCCGGCAATAAAACGCCCCGTTTTCTTTCGATACGGGGCGCAGGGTTATCGGTCTAAATCTTTTTCCTGATTCACATCGCGAGATGGAGCGGGAATATCTTTTTGTATGGCTTTTTGCTGACCACCGGCCATATCAACGAACGATTGTCGAGCCAGCTGTACAGACATTTTCTGTAACTGATCGGCTTCAGTCTTAAAGCCGGAATGCCTTAAATCCTTCATCAGCGCTTTGGAATTTTCGATGCCGTCGACCTGGTCGTTCAAGGCTGTTCGCAGTTGTTCGGAAGAAATGCCTTGTCGAACCACGTGGTCGTATTGCCGTTGGGCTTGGGTATCGAATGACTCACCGGCGACTTCTTTTGCCAGTTTGCTGATAATACGGGCTTCGGTCTTGTTGCCCATCTTGTATAACTCTTTGGCGATTTTACCGTACTCTTCCAATACCAGCCCGCGTGTTTGCATGGCTTCTCGCAGAAACGGGTGTTTGGGACGGTCGCTGTTTTTAACCGCTTCTATCAGCTCTTCCGCCTGCTGTTTATACCGATCCGGCAAATCGCCCCTTGAACGGATAGAGCGGACAAAACTGTTTTCAGGCTTCAATGTTTTACCGCGATGCTGGCGCTTGGTCGCCGCACACAGTACACCTTCTTCACGCAGTTTTTCGGCAAAGCGGACACGCCATTCAAACAGATCATTTTTGCGCGGGTTGAGCCGCTGGCCGTATTCGTCACGCATCAATACGCACAGGTGGACGTGCGGGTGCTTCGGCTCATCGGGATCGTGGCTGTCGTGGTGCAGGCCGAACACATACTGATGCCCGGCGAACTGCTCGGCGGCAAAGTTGCGGGCGGCATTAAACACCGCGTCCGGCGGCGTGCCTTCCGGCATCGACAACACGATATTTAGCGCTTCCCGATGCTTGCTTTCTTCGGGGATGCCCAGTTTCTGCCAGTCGTTGACAAATTCCTGTACCGACCGCTTGCCGTGCAGTTGTTCGCCGGATTGGGTTTCCAAAGGCAGTTCGCCGTTGCGCGAAACGTAGTCCAGATGGTTACGCACACCGTGCATACCTTTGGAATTGCCACTCAATCGCTTCGGAATTTTGACCATTACTTCGGGGTGTTTGAGGGCGGCGGCGCGTAGGTTGGCCAAGCCGCTGCCGGGCTTCAGCGGTTTGGATGATTTGTGGCTGTTACCACCAAGATTAAAACCGCTGTCCCGCTTACCCTTAACTGATCGGGTCTTATAGCCCAAAAACCAATCATCAATTTTTTTCATGTTCACTCCGTCTATCAGCGCTTACGGCGGCGGTGGATTTGCAGCACATGGTTGACCTTATCCAGATGGGCGTCGATGACCATTTTCAGATCGGCAATCTGTTGGCTGCTCAAAGAAACATTTTCGCCCGCGTTTAAATGGCGGGCGATTTGGTTGATGTTGCGGCCAATCAGCAATAGCTGGTAATTGGACTGGTACAGCGTATCGGCTTCATAAGCGGACAACATCGGGTGCTGGTAGATATGCGACTGGATAATGTCGCGTGCTACATCGTTGATGGTGCCGCGCCGTTGGTCGGCGGCGGCTTCGAGATAGGCGCGGTCTTTATCCGGTAGCCGCACGGTAATCCGCTTACTGCTTTTCGGTGGTGGCAGATTGACCGCTTCGGGTTCCGCCGGTGCCCCGAGTTGTGCCTGTAACAGCTTTTTGGCCAACAGTGACACGCTCGGCTTACCGTATTGCTGGCGGGCGAGTTCGCGCAAGGCATCCAGCTCGGCGACAGTCAGGCCGAACACGCGAACCGGCTGGCTTTTTGCTTTGTCTTCGTTATCCATAATCACTCCAAGCAGTCATGCAAGTGGGTCATCGATCAAAATCAAGCTGCGGTTGGTCAATGTCGCGATCAAGTTGTTTAACCGATGATGCGATTTGTGCTTCGTAGAAATTGGTGCGGGCTTGCATTTGTATATCCGGCGGCAGGCCGACAATGGTCTTTTCCATCATGTATTCCATTACCTGCCGTTCTTGGCGTTCGGTGGCGGTCAGCAATGGGGTTTGCATCAGATAGCGTTCTTTGGCCAACTCGTGCTTGACTTCCAGCGGGGAGAGAGTGGCGACCGGCTCGGCGGCCTGTTCTTGTTCCCGCTCGATGTTGCGCTCGAAGCCGAGTATGTATTTCTGAATACGTTCGGCGTCGCGGGCGGCGCGTAAGATTTCGGTCGGGTCGTTTTGCAGCAGTTCGATGTAACCGCCGACATAACCGGCATGGCGCTCGGTATCGACCGGCAGTCCGACCTCCCGCGAAAGCATCAGCGACGCTATCTCGGCTCTGAGTTCTTCTTTTGCATATTTGGCCGGGTCTTGCCGGAAGCCGACCATTTCCCGATTCAGGCGGCTTTCATGCCCCGTCCAATGGCCAAGCTCATGTAATGCGGTGGCGTAGTAATTGCCATCGCTCGGAAACTGCTTCTTCTCCGGCAGCACGATATGATCTTGAACAAAGTGGTAATAGGCGTCGTTACCGGCGACATGGCGTATATCGGCACCGGAAAGGCGTAACAGCTTTTCCGCCCGTTCGTGGTCTTCCCACACCGGCGCTTTCTCCAACGGCGGCAGGCCGTCGATTTGCTCGGCGTTGAATACGGTGAACTTCTTAAAATACGGGTTTTCCAGCTGAAACCGTTCTTTAACCGGCTCACCGTTGCCGTCCAGAACCGGTTTGCCGTTTTCATCACGGGCATTGCGCTCGATGCTGGTAATCAGCTTGACCAAGGCAACACCGCTTTCACCTTTGCGAACCTGGGCACCGACGCTTTGCGCCTGCCGATAAGTCATCCAGCGCGGGTCTTGGTGGTGATTCATCATCAGCAATAAAGCATTGCCGCCGGAATAGCGGTTGCCGGTGACATGGTTGTAAGGCCAGTCGCTACCCTTCGCCGGATTCCACGGTTGCTGCATCGGGGCGGTGCCTTGCCGTAACTGTTCGATTAGCTCGTTGGCCACCGCTTCGGCAAACTCTTGATTGGTATTCTTTTTGTCCATGTTTTAACCCACAAAAAATAACCCCGTATCCAAAGATACGGGGTATGGTTTATTTCCAAGAGGTTAAGTCCAGCAGGTCTTTAGCCTCCGGTGGTGCCGTCGGATCAAGCAGGTAAGCGCGCATTTTTTCATACGACTCGGTGGCCGCCAGATACTGATCCTGTTGCTCGGGCGTCAGGGTGGCCAACACCCACGCTTCGTCTTGCAGTAAGAAATTGTCGGTCGGCTCGGTGCTGGCCAAAACCGTTAAATCGTCTTCCATATCCATCTCCAAAAAGAAAAGCCTGTCTGAAAACTTTCAGACAGGCTTGGGTTTAACGCTCGATTTCCGGGGACTGCTCACGCTCTTGCGAAACAGAGAGCGATCGCTCGGCTTGGCGGCTTGGATTTTGCACAATGGTGGGGTTCGGCACTTGCGCAGGCTTAGGCAGCTTCAGTTTGGTGCCGGACATCATCTTGGCGGTGTGCTCGTAGTAATTGGTCAGAGCCAAAGTACGGGCTTCACCTTTCACGCCACGAATGGTATCCATTACATTGCGTTCGTAAAACTTCAGATGCTCTTTGTTCTGCTTGGATAGGTTAGCCGCTTTATCCATGTAGCGGCCTTTGGCAGAGATAAATCGGGTATCCAAGGCGGCCGTTTTCATCTGCCCGGCGTTGACAATGACTTCTGAAGGAATTTCATTTGAGCCAATCGCTTGCAGCGGCACACCCAATTGGGTATCGGCAGCGGGTGAAGTATTGATAGCCGCTTTGGAGGGCACATGGTTTTGTGCCATCATTTTTTCGGCTTTAGAAATGGCTTCCACATCCGGTTGGGTGGTCTGCTCGCGGTTGATGCGGTCGCCGCGCTCGTGACCCACCACTTCCATTTTGAACAGGTTGCGGTGGACTTCTTTCTTTTCCATCCCGGTCACTTCGCCCGCTTCGTTACGCACCGGCACGTCTAATTCCACCGGCTGTTTGCCCAACGAATGCAGCCGGATACGGTCGCCCACTTCCGCGCCGCTGCGCTCCATCGCATCGGGCAAATCTACCCCCCAAACCGTGCGCTCTTTGCCTTCACGCTCCAGCACAAGAAACGGGCTGGGTTGGTTTTCAGGGTTGTGACGGTAGGGCGCGTTACCCAGTTCGACAATCCGCTCGCCCATATCCGCTGCGGCGGCAGGGGCAACGGTCGAGGCGGGGGCGTCAGGCGACCGGGCCCGCTTGTCACCCGGAAAAGGGGCGGGAGCGACTTTCTCGGGTTCGGTGGCAATGGTGGGTGCGCGTTCCGGCGAGGCTTCAATGCTGTTTAGCGAACGGTCTTGGCTCAGGCGTTGCACCATCGCCAAATCTTCCGGGGTTGGCCGGTAGCCACTGGTGCGGATGCCCTGGCTTTCGGCGGCGACATACATCAGCGATTTAAACTCTTTACTGCCGTTTAACTTGATGCTGTCCCAGCCTTTTTCTTTAGCCACTTCCAACATATCGTTGATGGTTTGGGTGTCGGTTTTGGCAGTGCTGATTTTTTTGCCGCTATCGACAAACAAAACGGTGGTCATGTTGGCGGCAGAGAGATACTTGCCGTCGGCCACCACATAACGGCTGGCGATGCTTTCGGGCGGGATACGGTAATTGAGGTCAGTCACCGCTTTTTTACCTGTGTCGGTAGTCGGCTCGGGTTCGTTTAAGGCTTTCTCCTGCGCGGGCGGCTCCGGTGCTTTGCCCGGCAACGGTGCTTCCCAACCGTTTTCCGTTTTATTAAACGCTACCCGTTCGCCGTCATGGGTCACGCCGTCATAGCCGCCGATGCCACCGGCCTTATCCAAATCGGCCTGAATCTGCTTCGGGTCACGCCGCATATACTGGATATTGGTAGTCGGGTCGTAGACTTCATAATGCTTGAAGTCGGCTTCATAGTGCTTGCGTTCCGGCGTGAAGTCGGCAGCTCGACCGTTGCCGTAAATATGTTCGGGATCGACCGCTTGATAGGGCTCAGGGGTTTGTGTTTGGCGGCGACCGGCAAACTCGATGCTGTTGTCGGTGGCAGCAGGCGTTTCAGCGGCCACCGCGTCGGGTTTGGTTTGGGTGTTCATATCAGTTTCCTGTAAAGCAGGTGCCACCGGAGCGGTGGCCATAGATGGAGCAACTTCAGCAGCAGGAACAGCAGTACCCGACAGGCGGGCTTCTTCTGCAATCACCTGTGCCCAATCTTGATCCGGCTGCGGTGCCGGTGCGGAGATGGTCGGCGGAGATACCAGCGTTGGTTCTGCCGCCGGTGCGACGTCAGGGCTGGCATCCGGCTCCGGGTGTCGAAACGCAGCTTCCATTGTTTCGCGAACCGCATCGATGCCCGCCAGCCGGTGAAGGTCGTTAAAGTCGCTGGGCAGCTTGGGGCGGCCTTGGTCATCCACGCCGTTCTCCAGCTGATATTGCTGAATTTGCTTCATGGTGAACTCAGGCTCAATCACTTGGGCGCGCCCTTCAAAATGGGATGCGGCTTGTAAAGCCTTTTTCATGCCCGTTTGCGTCGCATCGTTATCGACGGCAAAAGTGACAGGTACGTCTTTCGGCAGGTTCTTGGCTAAACGCTCCGACACCGCCACCATGTTGCCCGCATTAAATGCCACAATCACCGGCTTACCTATCGCTTGATGAATGCTCGCGGCGGTGGCATAACCTTCAGCAATCACGATGCCTTGATCGGTCTTGCTGGCATCGCCGACCACAGCAAAACCGCCGTGAACTTGACCGCCGGATAAAAACCGCTTACCGCCGTCTTGGTTGATGGACTGCATATTCACGATTTCGCGGTCATAGACCACCGGTACCAGCAGATTGTGGTCGCCTTGATAATGGTTTTGACGCAACCCGGCGATGCTGGCCGGGTCGGTTATGCCTTTGGCGGCAAGATAGGGATGGTTCATATCCGCCGGAGCCGACGACGACCAGATGCGTTGTGCGGTATTTTTTACCCGCTCGTGCCGTTCGGCCTGAGCTTTTTCTTCAGCCACCCGCGCCGCTTCTCGTTCAGCCTTAATCCGCGCCTGTTCTTCCGGTGGCGGCGGGGTGTAGGGCTTATCGGGGCGGTAGCCGTTGTTTTTCGCATCATGGAACAGAGTTGCGATTGTGCGGGTCGGGTTTTTGATGCTCTTCCATACATTGCGGGCAGAACGGGAATTATAGTTGTCGGCCTGTTGTGACCACTGATCCCACACATCAAAACCGTTGTTACCCAGCTCATGTTTAATGGAATAGCCGGTATTCACCCAAACATCGCGGTCATGCGGATCGATATAAGAAAGGGCTTTTTGGATGTCGTCATAGTTACTCATTTCAATACTCCAAAAAAATGACGGCCATAGGTGGCCGTCTGGATTTCGTTATCACGCGGGTTGCTTCATGGCGTCGGTATTGACGGTGATACCTGATGAATCTTTCAGAATTTCAGCAATCACGGGCAGGCTGCCATCACCCCAGTTTTTGACAATGGCCGGCACAAGCTGGGCAACATATTCCGGCGAACTGCCCGGCGGAATAATCGCCGTCAGCATCGAGCGGGCAATCTCTTCTGCGTTGGACGCGTCAGTCCAAACAAAGCTGGCCATATCTTCCGGTGATACAAATTCCGGCTTCATGGTTTGCGCCGCTGGCGTCGCTTTCGTATGAACGATTAGTTCAGGAATTTGAGGCACCGGCCAATTTGCGCGTTTGCTTAAAATTGGATCCAAATGGTAGATGATTTTTTCGGCATAAATAGGCCGCGTTCCCGCCATGCTGATGATGCAGTCGCTGTCCGGCATAATCTTCAACTCGTCGGGATTCATCACAGCACGTTTTTGATCGCTCACGCTGTTACTACTACTGCTACTACTTTTACCTCTGGAGCGTGAGGTAGATTTCGCCTTATACGTCTCATATCCAATCAGCTTACTCAATTCTTCAGCGTCTTCCTGCTCGCGAGGGGAGAAAACCAATCGGCAGGCAAAATTTGAGAAAAACGTCTGTCTGCCGGTTTTGCCGTACACCTTCTCAACTTGACTCGGTGTCTGAAAAACAATGGCTGGACGGATACCGTAACCGGCCAAGTAGCCGACACCTTCTTCAATCGCCGGAATGCGCCCCAATGCGGTAAATTCATCCAGCATCAACAAGCATTGATATTTCAGCTCGTGGTTGTCCTGTGGAAGTCCCTGTCTCACATTGACATCAGCGAGTTGGGAAAAGAACAGGTTTAGTAAGGTTCCGTACACCTTCAGCTCTTCCGGTGAAATGCCGAGGTAGATGGTGGTCAATTCACGGCGCACATTATCCAAGAAGAAGTCATCACCGCTGGTCGCGGCTTCGACTGCCGGATCCAAAAAAATCGCCAACGGTGCGCTCATGGTGGACAGAATATCGCCACCGGTCTTGCTATTACCGTTTGCGAAACCCAGTAACAAGGTTTGGCAGTTTCGGCTGAGTTGTGACTCGGGCTTAAGCGCGCGCAATTCAATTTCTTCCCGTATCCATTCTTGCAGCGTTTTCCCGTTGGTGGGAGCCGTCAGCCGGAACAGATTTGCCATTGTGGTGCGGTTTTCAGGCAAACTTAAATCCCGCTCGTCTTCGGTTTCAATCAAGTAAAGCAGAAGACCAGTAAACAGCTTTTGAGCTTCTTGCTGGAAGAATTTTGCGGCACCCCGGTCTTCGGCTGGTAACGGGTAAAATGTAGCGGCAACGGATAAAGCGTCTTTGTAGGTATAGACAGGGTTGCGGCGTACATAGGTAAGCGCATTCCAGCGATGGCTAATCAGCGGTGCGCCGGGATCGCGGTCGTGATACGGCATGGTGCCGCTGGGATTGAAAAAGAATACCTTTTGTCCGTGTGCCGCCCGAAAGCCTGCCGTGACCAAAAAGTTTTCCTTTTTAACGTCATTTACCACCATGCTGTGTCGGTAGTGCAGGCAATTGGGAATAACAAAGCCGACACCTTTACCGCCACGGGTACGGGCAGCCAAATAAACGAAGCTGTCATTCGACCAGCGCAAATATTTCCCTTTGTACTTTCCAAGCAGCAAGTCTGGTGAATCTTTTTCACCGAACTCGTTTTTCAGAAGACCGGCTTTTTTGATTTCACTTCCGTTTGCAAAACGCGCCGACCCGTGCAGTTCCCGCTTCGGCTTGGAAAAAAAGCCCACCAGACAGAGCACCAGAGCGAATACCGGAAAAATAGCCGCAACCGTCGTTGAGGCTTTTAACGGAAAAATCATTTTGCTGGGCAGACCGTCAGAGTAGTGCCAAAAGGTATAGAGCATAGTAATGGACGGCTCGGAAGCCAAGCCCATCCATTGTTTAAATATCAGCGAACCGATGTACATCCCACCAGCGGTCGCAACGACCATCAGTAAGCAGAAAAAGACCGCTATCACCAAATACTTTTTCATATAAAACTCCAACAAAAAGCCCGCGACAAAGCGCGGGCAATCACTATTGGTTTCAGACAGGCTTAACTCATGCCGTAGATGCCTTCAGACAGACTTTGTATGCTGGTGGCTTGGCGTTGAGTATGACCGGCAGTATGAATCATCAGCATTTCGTTGCCGATGATTTCGGTAACCGTTCGTTCGGCACCGGTATTGTCGTTAAAGCGGCGCGTCTTGAGTTTGCCGTATACCAAAATACAGTCACCTTTCCGCATGTACTGGCATACGACTTCGGCATGGCGTTTGTAGAGCAGCACCGTCATCCATTCGACGTGCTCTTTTAACTCACCCGTTTGCTTGTCATTCCACTTTTCGGAGACGGCGACGCTGATTTTGGTGGTAGGTGTGCCGTCAGGCATATACCGCAGTTCCGGGTCTTTCGCCAGATTGCCCATGATTTCGACCTTGTTAATGTATGGCATATTACGTCCTTTAAGGTATTAAGAAAGAAATAAGGCCGCTAGGAATATACCCGGCGGCCATAAATGATGATATTGGTTAAATGGATTGTTTTTTTGCTTGCTCAATTTGTGTCACAGTCTGTAATGCCAGCCTTAAATCCAGTCTGGCATCATCCGGCGAAACGTAAGTGGTAAGCGTATAATCAGCTTCATTTCTTGCATTTCTGAGCTTTTCCATCTGTCTGCCGATAACCTTCAAATTCTTTTGATTCTGATTTTTAAAAAAATCAATAAGCTGCTTATGGAGAGAGGAACCGGTTTGATATTTAAAACCAAGAGAAGAACGGGCATAGAGCAGGCCGGTATGATAAACACCGTAGTACATCCGACTCACGGCGTTTCGATTACCTATTTCGTCCTGACCAATCATGGCATGGGCGCTATCCAGAAAATCTTTCGGTTCAATCATAATTAACAGCCTGTTCCGTAACTGGTATTGTAAGGGCGACACGATATATTGAAATTGACCAGATTTTTATCAGTAGATTCTTCCATCTCAACCAATAGATGTGACAGCGCTTCATCTGCTTCAGCAAGCAAGTCAAGGTCATCAGCAAAACAGATCATTTTCAACTCTATGAAAATATCAAATTCTATCGAATACCCGAAAGAATAAGTCGGAATCCGTAAACCTTTTGCCGAGAGCAGTTTTTTGGCTGCCAAAATCGCCGAAACCAGACCATTCTGGGAAGCGCCCGTTTCTTTCAGCAATAGGTAAATCAGCTCCAATTCATCTTCATAATTAGGTTCGAGACAGCCAAGCCGTTTAAGACGCTCAAACACATCACCGGCATCATCAATATAACCATAAAGCATTGAGTGGTAAGCCAACAGTTTGAGTAATTCCGGGTCATCTATGTTTGCGGACTTTACCAGCATCTGCTTTAAGTACTCATTAGCTTCGTCAAAACAGGACATCCGGTTTAAGCCGCTTAAACGAAAAATATCACCCATAACCAGACGGTCTGATGCAGTAATTTGATCAAAGTATTGATCAAAATCCTGCTTTCGGTTTTCCATTGCAGCAAGCATACCCAAGATAACGTACCCCAAAGGGGCATCTTCTGTGCCAAGCAACGTCTGTGCATCGCGTTCCAAGCTGGAAACCACGAGATAGGAGGGTTTCTCTTTCTCCAAAGCACGAGTAAGCCTATTCAATGTGCTTGGAGCGATAGTAGCGGCAACAGCCATTTCAAACCTTTCTTTAATTTCAAACAATTGTATTCTATTTCGCCCAAGCTGGCAAAACAGCATACCGTCCGGTACAGGCGTAGGCTTAACCATTATGATACGAAACGGGACTGGCTACCGATGCCGGAAGTCAGCCGGTTTGATGGGGTGAGGGTCTGCCCATAAACCGGCTTTCGCGGCTCTGGCCGTTTCTTCTGCCTGAAGCAAATCCGCGTCATCCGTGTATTGCCGATATACCCATGCGTAACCGGCGACAACCATTTCACGATTTACCGCTTGACCGTCAACCATAACCAGACCAAGCGTGCGGCCATAACGGTCTTGACCGTGAGAGGTAACGGTGACGGTTTTTCGATAAATCCGTGAAGACAGATACTGCTTTGCTGCTTTGCCGTAAGCCTGCTTCTTTTCGGGTGCATCAATACCGTAAAGCCGCACCGTAGTGCTTTTCTTACCAGACAGGCAGGAAAAGGTATCGCCGTCAGCAATGCCGACTACTTCACAGCTAAACGACGGTCGCTCACTGAGTGAGTCGTTTTTCAGCCAGCCGATAAACCCGCCGACGGCGGCAAGCAGCAAGGCGGTCACTTTCCCGGCAGCAAACAGCCGGGTCATGACCGACCACTCATGGCGTAGAATTTTTCCACCGGGTCGTAATACAGCTCGGTCAGGCGGGTTTTGTCGAAAAAGCAGATGACATCGATGGTCGAGCGCACCGTGTTCAATACATAGTCGTAATCCATGTTTTGACCGGTAGCCGATTCTTTTGCGAGTTGGGCAATACGGTAATGCACCGAACGCGCATCGTTGGCATGGACTGAAGTCAGGCCGCCGGGGTGGCCGGTATTCAACACCGATAAATAATCCCA
>CALFOA010000261.1 GCA_937919795.1 uncultured Neisseria sp. | reverse complement strand
CGCTGGCGGTGGCTTGTGGCGCGACTCATGTTCGGGTGGGTAGTGCGATTTTTGGTAAGCGTAGTTATGCTTGAATAAATTAACAATGCCTGTCTGAAAATATAATCGCTTTCAGACAGGCATTTAATGAAAAGGAAAATAAGATGACGATTTATTTCTTAGGCGGCGGCAATATGGCAGCGGCCATCATCGCCGGACTGCACCGCACAGGCCGACAAAACAGCGTGCACGTGGTGAACCGCGGCGCAGAAAAACGCGAGAAGCTGGCGGCTTTATATGGCGTACAAACCTCACCCACCCTGCCGGTTTTAACAGAACACGATGTATTGGTGTTGGCGGTTAAACCGCAAGACATGAAAAGTGCCTGCGAAAACATCGCGACCAACGGCGCACTGGTGTTGTCTGTAGCGGCTGGTTTGAACGTGAACACCTTAAGCCGCATGCTCGACGGCACTCGCCGCATCGTGCGGGTGATGCCGAATACTCCTTCGCAAATCAGTATGGGCGTCAGCGGGATGTATGCCGCCGAAGGCCTGTCTGAACAGGATAAACAAACTGCCGATTCAGTGATGCAACCGTCCGGCATGGTGGTGTGGCTCGCAAAAGAAGACGAAATGCACTCGATTACCGGCATCAGCGGCAGCGGTTCGGCTTATGTGTTTTACCTGATGAACGCCTTGGCGCAAGCAGCGGAACAACAAGGCTTTAGCAGCGAGCAAGCCAGAAGCTTAAGTTTGGCCACTTTTAAAGGCGCAGTGGCGCTGGCCGAGCAAAGCGGCGAGGCCTTCGACGTATTGCAACAAAACGTCACGTCTAAAGGCGGTACCACAGCCGAAGCCATTCGAGTATTTGGCGAAAAAAACATTGCCGGCTCGATTGCCGAAGGCGTAGCAGCCTGCGTTGCCCGTTCTAAAGAGCTTGGCAAAATGCTGGAACAGCAATCGTAAGAACGGCATTCATCACCAAGCGCGGTATCTTTTCTCGCCATTTGACACGGTTTTCCCCCTTAATGAAACACTCTTAATGGGAAAACCGCCTTGTTTTCATATCAACTGACAAAAAATCCACCTCACACCAATTATAAATACCGTTTCTAAAAGAAAGGCCTGTCTGAAAAATGTTTGCCAAAGTCATTCTCTTGATTGCCGACGTTTGGGCGATTGTTTGCGTGTTGCGTATGCTGTTGCAGCGCGGCGGATTGTCGCCACAACACCCGGCGATGAAATTCTGCAAACAGTTCACCGATGTACTGATTGCGCCGTTTAACCGATTGAAGCGCAAAAAGGCAAACTGGGATTTCAGCTGCCTACTGGCCGCCTTCGTGGTCTATTATTTAGTGTTCCTCACCCTGATATTTATGGCGCTGCCGTCTGCCGGTGCGGCAAAAGCCATTTTTGGCGCCAGCCTGTTCAGCGTTATCAGCCTCAGTAAAGCTGTCGCCTATGCTTTGCTAATCGGACTGGTGGCTCGCATGGTGTTAAGCATCAGCCAACCTTATGCGCCCATTGTGCAGGCTTTGCAGGTAATCTTTGAACCTTTATCCAAGCCGTTTGTCTTTTTAAGAATCGGACGTTACGATTTTTCAGGTAGTATCATCGCTATCGTGTTGTGGCTATGGCTCACGGCATTGATACCTCAGCTGATGTCGCAACTCAACTTGTGGTTATTGCAATAATCTACATACAGACTGCTGAGGTAAAGAACTGTTCGCAACAGTAAAACTGCCGCCAGAAATTGGGTGGCCCAGCAAATCATGCTACCATTCGCGGCTTAACCGTAGAAAATACCGTTTATTCGGTAAGCTGCATTGCGTAAAAACAACCACCTTTTTCTCCACAAGAATAAGCTGTAAAAGGTGAAATAACATTAGAGGTTAATATGGCGAAACTAACAGAACAAAATATTCTCGACTGGAATGGTCCTGAAGAGGATTACATGAACGAAGACCACTTGGCCTTCTTCCGCGAATTATTGGTGAAACTGCAAGACGAATTGATTGAAAAAGCCAACGTCACCACCGACCATCTGCAACAGCACGAGTCTGCCCCAGATCCGGCCGACCGCGCCACTCAAGAAGAAGAATACGCGCTTGAATTGCGTACCCGCGATCGTGAACGCAAACTGATGAGCAAAATTCAGTCGTCTATCCGTGCCATCGACGAAGGCGATTATGGTTATTGCAAAGACACCGGCGAACCCATCGGTCTCAAGCGCTTGCTGGCGCGCCCGACAGCCAACTTATCGGTAGAAGCGCAAGAGCGTCGTGAACAGTTGAAGAAGCAGTTTGCCGATTAATTTGAAGCAAATCATAAAAAAACCGCATTTTGCTTGAGCAAAGTGCGGTTTTTTGTGGACATGATTAAAGTAGAGATACCGCTTTCAGACAGGCATCGGCGCCATATTTGTTAGCTATATCCACACACTGACTGAATCATAATACCACCATACTAAAAAATTGAATCCGAGTATGAAGCTGGGAGACTGCTTTAAAGTTGATGAATTATATTTGAATGCCGGTATCAGCCAAAAAAGCCTGTCTGAAACTTTTCAGACAGGCTTTTTACACAACACTCTCCTTAAACCTTAAGAAGATTTTGTTTCAATCTGCTCCAGCGGACCAATCTCCACCTGCTCCGTTTGCTCAATTCGTACTTCCGAACGACGCGGACCTTTGGCAATGCTCGGCTGTTCATAGGCTGCCACAGCTTGTAAAGCGCTTTGACTGGTTTGCACCAAAATCAAGTCACCCAAATCAGGCAGGCTGTCGTTTTGAGCAGCAGGCGAAGCCGCAGCAACCACCGGCTCTTGCGGTTGGGTATCAACCGCTGTTTCAGCGACAGCTTCGTCAACGCTTGCTACCGATGCTACGGTTTGCTCATCATCACCTTCCAAGGCAAACAATACCGGTTCTTCTGTTTGCACCTCAACTACCGGCACCTGCGGCTCAACAATCTGCACCGCAACCGGCTCCGGCAAAGCTTCGCCCATTACATGAGCCACCGCCAAACGCACCCGGTCTCCGACTTCTTCAATCATCAGATAGTGCTCGATTTTCTCGGCAGACGGAATGTTGCGCTTCTTATCGTTGCGGTTATTGCGGCGGTCGCGCTGATTGCGGTTGCCTTTTTCATTGCGCTCGCGGTTGTTGTTGCGGCGCTGGCGCGGTTCGGCCTGCGGCTGTTCCGCTTCCGTTTCCAACTCAGGCGCAGCAACCACTGCGTTTTCATCGGCAACCTCTTGCGGCTCTTGTGCTTTAACACGCGGCTTTTTCACATTGTCACGACTATCAACCGCTGCTGCTGTTGCAGCCAAAGCAGCCACTTCACCAACTGCTACCGCATTATTTTCCGATTCCGCCTCGTTCTGACGGCGTTCGGCATCCTGCTGACGGCGACGTTGCTGCTGTCTACCCTGATTAGACTGCTGTCGCTTACCGCTTTCCTGCTGCTCGGCTGCCACTTCACGCACATCATTTTGTGTTTTATTTTGCGCTTCTTGGCGATCACCGCCTTGCTGGCGGTTGTTCTGGCGACGGTTGTTGTTGCGTTTATTGCGGTTTTCAGCGCCCTCTTCGGCTACTGCGGCATCAGCACTTTCATTCGCTTTGTCTTCATCATTGTGATGACGACGGTTGGACTGATTGCGGCGGCTGCCGGAACGGCGGTTCTGCCCTTGGCGGCGATTGCCGTGGCCGGCTTTATTGCCACTTGCAGCCGGTTTTTCAGCTTCCACTGCCGGCGGCGTGCTGCTGCCGAAGATACCTTTGAACCAAGCTTTGAATTTGTCCCACCAAGTTAATTCCGCGGGTTTCACTTCTTCATACACCGGCGCCGGCTGGGTATGCTGCACCCCTTTTACTGCCGGTTCTGGGCGGGCGGCCTTAGTGGCTTTGCTGCTGGCAAACGGTGCCTCTTCTGTTTCCGGCTCGGCTACCTGTTTGTAGCTCGGCTCGGCGTTGTCATCCACATCATCAGTACGCACGCGGGTGATTTCGTAATGTGGGTTTTCCAAATGAATATTCGGAATCAGCACCACCGATACATCCAAGCGCTCTTCCATGCCGAACAATTCGGCGCGTTTTTCGTTCAACAGGAAGGTAGCCACATCCACCGGCACTTGTGCGTGCACTTCGCCGGTATTGTCTTTCATCGCTTCTTCTTGAATGATGCGCAACACGTGCAGCGCAGTCGATTCAATGCCGCGGATCACGCCGGTACCGGCGCAGCGCGGGCAGGCCACGTGGCTGCTTTCGCCCAATGCCGGTTTCAGGCGCTGGCGGCTTAATTCCAGCAGGCCGAAGCGCGAAAGTTTGCCCATTTGTACGCGGGCGCGGTCTTTTTTCAAGGCATCGCGCAAGGTGTTTTCCACATCGCGCTGGTGCTTGGCGTTTTCCATATCGATAAAATCGATCACCACCAAACCGCCCAAGTCGCGCAGGCGCATTTGGCGGGCGACTTCTTCGGCGGCTTCCAGATTGGTTTTGAAGGCAGTTTCTTCGATGTCGGCACCACGGGTGGCACGGGCAGAGTTCACGTCCACCGACACCAACGCTTCGGTGTGGTCGATCACAATCGCGCCGCCGGAAGGCAGGCTCACGCTGCGCGAGAAGGCGCTTTCAATCTGATGCTCGATTTGGAAACGGGAAAACAGCGGGGTATGGTCGTTGTAGAGCTTCAGGCGGCCGATGTTGTTCGGCATTACATAGCTCATGAATTCGGAAACCTGCTCGTACACTTCAGCGTTATCGATCAGGATTTCGCCGATATCGGGGCGGAAGTAATCGCGGATGGCGCGGATCACCAGCGAGCTTTCCATAAACAACAGGTAAGGCTCATTGTGCGCGCGGGCGGCTTCTTCAATCGCCTGCCACAATTGTTGCAGATAGTTGAAATCCCACTGCAATTCTTCCACGCTGCGGCCGATACCGGCGGTACGCGCAATCAGGCTCATGCCGCGCGGCACTTCCAACTCGGACATCACCGCTTTCAACTCTTGGCGATCTTCGCCCTCGATGCGGCGCGATACGCCGCCGCCGCGCGGGTTGTTCGGC
>CALFOA010000260.1 GCA_937919795.1 uncultured Neisseria sp. | reverse complement strand
CGATCTTAGCAAGCATAGAAGATGCATTTGGTGATATATAAACTCTTTTAATCAACTTTCTAATATTAATTTTTGTAAAAATAGAAAATAAAGGTTTTATTTTCCAAGTGATTATATTTTGGCATGCAACCTTTTGGCGGCGTAAGGCTCTGTTTGTGATACGTTATGACGCTTAGATGCGTAGTAAGTTTCAATGATGGAGAAAGACTGATGAGACAAAAGGATGCTTTACCTGATCCTCGCGAACAATCAAACCCGGCGGCAGAAACCGCTATCGAATCACTGGCTAGCAGCGATGCTGCGGTAAATGCCGAATACTTTTTCAATGATTATGTTTATATCGGCGAGCATACAGATGCCGGTTTAGACTTCATTCAAGATATTTCCCTTGATGATTATGAAGTGATGTGGACAGCCTCTGCCGCGCCATACCGCCAGTATGCAGCGGCCGGTGTTGAAGCCGTTGATACGGCTGTCGACAGCGATTTGCTGGCCGCCGATATTGGTGCCGGTGAGAGCGCTTCTGCTGGCAGCAACGCCAATTGGTGGTTGGTTGGCGGTACTTTGCTGGGTGCAGGTATTCTCGCCGCCACGCTTGGCGGCTCAGATGATTCAGACGATACCCCCTCTCGTACACATGAAGCGGCTACCGATTCGCCTTCCCAATCGAATGCAGAGAATGTCGATGTGGCAGGTCAATCCAATACCGATCATTCGGCTGCAAATCATGTGAGCAGCGAAAGCAATCATCATACTGCTGCCCAAACTACCGAGAGCCAAGCAACTGCAACTGCCCGCACCGCCGGTGAAGAAGTAGCCAATACTGCCGCCATTCGATTCAGCGAAGGTTTAGGCAGCGATGCAGTCCTCAGCAATAGTGACGGTTTGGTGACTCTCAACGGCAATCTGTCTGCCGACGACAGCACTTTACAAAACTATCTGGCACAAGGTTGGATTAGTCAATTGCAAATCACGATTGGTGAAAAAACGTATCTGGCTGATGTAGATGCCGATAGTTTAACTTACCGTTTTCAAGCGCAAGCCGCCGATTTGGCCGCGGCAGCCGGCAGCCCCATTCGTATAGAGCCGGTTGTCAGCCCGGTTGCTTCGCTGGAAGGCACTCAGTTGGCAGATACCTATCTGTTGAATCACGGCATGCCCGCAGCGGATGCGTCTGCCGTGCACATCAGCCTGCAAGACAGTTTAAACGGTAGCGTGATTGCCGGCAGCCCAGGCAGCTACACGGTCGCAGAGGGCTTTAGCGATACCACCCTGATTGGCGGTAGCATCAGCGGGGCAACGACAGGCGATCGTGTTGAGTTGAGCGTGAACAATCAAGCGTATAGCGCCGAAATCGCCGCGGACGGCACCTTTAACGCAGCCGTGCGCACCGCCGATTTGGCTGCCGACAGCGACCGCCAAGTGGAAGCCCGCCTGCTCGACAGCGATGGAAACGCCGTAGCTGAAGGCGACCAACACTACGCGCTGGCAGCCGAATCCGACGGCAGCAGCGGTAATATCAGCGCACAAAATGAGTTGCCGTATTTCATCAACGCGCTGAACAACGGTGCGACCGCTCAAGGCTATTTGGGTGACAGCAGCAAATGGGCGGGTATCGGCAGCGGCCTGAACGTCAGCTACGCCTTCGACGGCGGCAGCGGCCTCGACCGCATCAGCGGCGCCACCTTGGGCAATAATCTGGCGTTCAGCAACCAGCAAATGGCCGACATCAAAGCCTTGTTGTCGAAAATTTCAGAATACGCCAACATCACCTTCACCGAAGCCGCCGATACCGGCAGCGCCGATTTGGCGTTTTATCTGGATGACCTAGGCTCGGCAGGTTTGGCAAATTCATACGGCTACGCCTATACCGGTGGCGACGTGCATTTTTCGTCTACCCTCTACGGTGCCGATGATGCCTTCAGCAAAGGCGACGGCCCGTTGACCGTATTGCATGAAACTTTGCACAGCTTAGGCTTCGAACACCCGTTTGAGTTGGGTGACAACAACAGCGAAACGCTTGCCGAGCAGGAAAACAGCACCGAATTTACCTTGTTGTCGTACAACTTCGCCGATTTAGCCAAAACCAATGATTTGCGCGCCTTCGACCTCGCCGCTTTGCACTATAACTACGGCGTAAACGCGGCACAGCGCAGCGGCAACGACGTCTACACCTTTAACGCCTTCAACCGCGGCACGGCCGACGGCGGCATTTATGTGTGGGACGGCGCAGGCGTCGATACTTTCGATGCGAGTGCTGCTGAAGCAGGTGTTACCGTGAACCTCACGCCCGGCTCTTGGAATTACATCGGTGAGAAAAGCCAATATCTGGCGGCTACCGGCAGCGAAAACGTGGATTACAGCACTTTGCTCGGCACTTCTGCCAATAGCAATATTATCGACGGTTGGAACAACACGACCAACTCCGCCAATTATGTAACCGGTACCCAGCAAGCGGTATATGCCACCGGCCAATCGTTTATCGGCTACGGCACGCAGATTGAAAACCTAATCGGTTCCGCCCATAACGACACGCTCACCGGCAACGATGCCGACAACCAAATCGAAGGCGGTGCCGGCAACGACACCCTCGTTGGCGGTGCAGGTAACGACAGCCTGATTGGTGGCGCAGGTGACGACCAGATGAGCGGCGGCTTAGGCGATGATAGTTATTATGTCGACAGCAGCGGCGATGTGGTGGCAGAGCAGGGCGGCGAAGGTAACGATACCGTATACAGCACGGTCGATCACACGCTGGGCGCTAATCTGGAAAACCTGACCTTGCTGGGTGCGACCGATATTCGCGGAACCGGTAACGACGACAACAACATCATCATTGGCAACAGCGGCAGCAACTGGCTGAGCGGCGGTTTGGGCAACGACACCTTAACCGGCGGCGGCGGTGACGATTATTTTGTGTTCAATGATTTGCTTAACGGTGGTACTGATACGATCACCGACTTCAGCTACGGCAGTGATAAACTCGCCTTTAGCGACCTGTTGTTTGATTCAGCCGATATCAATCTCGACGGCTTCATCGCATTCCACAACGAGCAAGTCAACGCCAACACCCGCCTGATTTACAACAGCAGTGAGCAAAGTTTGGCCTACGATGCCGACGGCTCGGGCAGCGGCAGCGCCGTTACCTTTGCCAATTTGGCATTGGACGAGCAGACTGAGGCGGCTAAACTGATCAGTTTGGTTAATCAGGTATAAATACTAGTATGGGCTAGTTTATTGAACACAATGCCTGTCTGAAAAGCTAAAAACTTTTCAGACAGGCATTTTATTTTTCAGACAGGCATTCCCGAAAAATTCAGCTAAAACTGTTTCCCTCACCGCCGCAATGCTATAATGCCCCGTTTTTAAAACAAAATTTTCTTTATGAACATCGCCACCGCCATCCTGATTATCCTGCTGCTGATCCTCATCAGCGCCTTCGTTTCCAGCGCCGAAATCGCGCTGGCGTCCTCGCGCAAAATCAAATTGCAGTTGATGGGCAAAGAAGGCGACACCCGCGCACTGGATGTACTCAAAATGCAGGAACAGCCCGGCAGCTTCATCACCGTGGTGCAAATCGGGCTGAACACCGTGGCGATTCTGGCCGGTATTGTCGGCGAAGCCGCGCTGCGCCCTTATCTCACCAGCCTGTTTGCCGGCTTGCCTTGGGGGCAGACTGCTGCTTCGTTGCTTTCTTTCTGTTTGCTCACCGGCAGTTTCATTCTGTTGGCCGATCTGATGCCCAAGCAGTTTGCCATGGGTAATCCCGAAAAAGTGGCGGTGCGGGTGGTGCGGCCGCTGCTGTTGCTGATTTTCCTACTCAAGCCCGTGGTATGGATTTTCGACGGCTTGGCGAGGCTGCTGTTTAAAGCGCTCAACATCTCCACCGTGCGCCAGGATCAGCTCACTTCCGAAGATATTTACGCGGTAATGGATGCCGGCGCGCAAGCCGGTGTGCTGAAAAAGCAAGAGCATTATCTGATTGAAAACGTGTTTGAAATGCAGGAGCGCACCGTTACCTCTACCATGAACAGCCGCGAATCCATTGTTTATTTCGATAAACACGACACCGGCGAGCAGGTATTGGAAACCATGGCGGCCAACCCGCACAGCAAATTTCTGGTGTGCGACGGCGATTTGGAACACGTGATCGGCTACATCGAATCGCACGCGCTGCTTACTCTGTTTTTAAAAGAAGAAAACGTGCGCCTCACCGATAAACGCGTGTTGCGCAAAACCTTGTTTATTCCCGATACCTTATCGCTGTTTGACGTATTGGAAACCTTTAAAACTTCAGGCGAAGATTTCGCGGTGATTGTGAACGAATACGCGCTGGTGGTCGGCCTGGTGACCCTGCGAGACGTGATGAGTATCGTGATGGGCGAATTGGTGAACACCGAAGAAGAATCGCAAATCATCCGCCGTTCGGAAGACACTTGGCTGGTAGACGGCGCCACCCCGCTTGAAGACGTGATGCGCGCGCTCGATATCGAAGAATTTCCCCATTCGGAAAACTACGAAACCATCGCCGGTTTTATGATGTATTCGCTGCGAAAAGTGCCCAAACGCACCGATTATGTGGTGTACGGCAATTATAAGTTTGAGGTAATCGATACCGAAAACTTCAAAATCGATCAATTGCTGGTATCGTTGCAAAAACCGGCTTAAATGCTGGGAGTGCGACCCGCCCGCACGTTTGCATTAAATGCTTCAATTTCAGCCATGCTTGAGGGTTAATTTGCTGGGAGCGCGGGCGGCTCGCCCGCAGGCAAGCGACACGCTTGCATTAAATGCTTGGAAATTCTAGCAACACTTAAATAGCAACCAAGTTTGTCCTTCAGCCAAATGCGGGCGAGCCGCCCGCGCTCCCAGCAAAGCCCGAGCATTGCTTCACAACATCCGCTCCAATTCATCCAAATCTGCCAAAATTTCCTGCTCCAGCGCTTTCAATTCGGCCAAAATCTCGTGCGGCGGGGCATATTGGCAAGCATGTAGACAAGCACCACAGTTATGGCACAAATTTGCGAGGTAATGAATATCGGCTTGATTAAACTCAAGACGCTTGGTCATGGCCGCAAATACAGCGCAAAAAGACTCACAGTAGCGACAAGCATTACAAATCTGTAGGGCTCTTTGGACTTCTTGCTCATGGTCAGAGAGCTGAACAACTGGAATTAGGGCTTTGGTACTAGCATTCATGTTCAACTCCTTGTGAAAGTGCATAGTGGGCTGCATTTTTTCCGGCAATGCGTCCAAAGGTTGTGCCAATCGACATACCAACGCCTGCGGTATAACCCTGACCGAGTACGTTACCTGCCATCATTTCACCTGCCACAAACAGGTTGCGGCTGGCTTTATTGTTAAAACGTACCGCAGCATCGTCTTCGACTTTTAAGCCTAAATAGGTAAAGGTAATGCCGGGTTTAAGCGCATAGGCATAGAAGGGTGGTTGATCGAGAGGAACAGCCCAATGGGTTTTGTTGGGAACAATATTTTCGGTGGTGCAGTCATCTAAAACGGTATGGTTAAAGGTGCCTTGAACACAGGCTTGGTTAAATTCTTCTACGGTATGGCATAAGGTTTTTGCATCTAGCCCGATTTTTTCGGCCAGTTCTTGAATGCTATTTGCTTTCACGCCCGCAAACACAGGTGGCATAAAGCGACCAATGGCTTTTGAGTCGATAATCGAATAGGCGATTTGCTGAGGTTGTTTGGCAACAAGGCGGCCCCAAATCGCATAACGTTTTGGCCAGAAGTCTTCGCCTTCATCGTAAAAACGTTCGGCTTTGTTATTGACCACAATTCCCAGTGAAACGCAGTCAATACGGGTGCAGATGCCGCCGTCATATAACGGTGCTCGTGCATCTACAGCGACGCAATGTGATTGTGATGGGTCACCAATAATATCGGCGCCTTGATCTATCATAAATTTAAGCAAGTTGCCCTGATTAAAGCGGGTTCCACGAATAATAAAATTATCGGCAGGCCATTCGCCGTTTTCATTTTGTCCCCATGCTTCTCTTAACCATTCAAGATTTGACTCAAAACCACCTGCGGCCAATACACAGCTTTTTGCTTTAAATACACGTCCATCTTCAGCAATTGCAGCTTCAAAATGTCCTTGGTTTAACTTTAGATCTTTAATTTTTGTGTTGTATAAAATCTGGTGCCACTCAATAGATTGCATTGAAGTGAATAAAATTAGTGGTTACATTTTGGCTACAAAAACATTACGAACGAATCGGATTGTGCGGATAATCAATCACAAAACACATATAAAACGAACTAATAATACACTTTATAAGCGTTTGTACGAATGTAAAAGACGAGTTTGAATAATTAAAATATCCAAAGGCAACGCCCTTTATCCTCAAGGGGCAAAAATCTTTAGCCTAGGGAATGAATAAAATAACGAGAAAATAAAGACCTTGTAGAGCGGAAAAACCGTTCTATGGGGTCTTTTTTTGCTCTATAGGAAATACAGCACCGCTCGCGCGCGGAAGAAAACTTGTGCTACGGAAGAAGCTGGAGCGTGAAAGTGTGCGAAGCACACTTTTGTTTTTTTGACTAAACAGAAAAACAAAATTTTGCATAAAATCAGTAACATTGGAGATTTTAAAAGAAAAACTGAGTTAAGGATAAACAGACAACCATGACAAAAGGGCATTGTATAATAAATGCTTCGTATCACTGCATGATGAATGCTCGACTACATCCATCATTTGCTAAGGCGCATTTATAGAGAAGATAAAAGTTTCAGTTTCAAACTGCCCACCAGCTGTTTAATTCACCTTTTCCATTCACAGCACAGAAGTCATTGCCCCTAATAAGGCATATTTGTGGTCTCGGAGCAAGT
>CALFOA010000259.1 GCA_937919795.1 uncultured Neisseria sp. | reverse complement strand
TACCGACTGTTCCGGCGAAACCACCCGCTTTACTTATACCGAGTTCGGCGATTTGGAAACGGTTATCGACGCGCTCGGCCACACCACCCGCCATCATTACGATGCGGCGGGCAACCATGTGCGTACCGACTACCCCGACGGCAGCGCTGAGCGTTTTGAATACGACCGCCTCAATCGTTTGACCGCCCATATCGACGGGCTGGGTGCCAAAACCGAATACGAGTTGGCGGTGGACGGCTTACCGCTGAAACGCATCAATGCGCTGGGCTACAGCTTCGGCTACCAATACGATAAAGCCCGCCGTCTCACCAGCCTCACCAATGAAAACGGCGAACACTATCGTTTGGGCTACGACCACACCGACAATTTGGTACAGGAAATCGGTTGGGACGGCAAAGTCACCGGCTACGCGTACGATGCCGCCGGTCAACTCACCCAGCAAACCGAATACGGCCAAACGCTTTCAGACAGGCATTCCTCTACTCCCGAAATTTGGCACCTCCATCATTTCCACCGCAATATCCTCGGTCAGTTAGTCGAAAAAACCAGCCGCCGCATCGACGGCAAACAGCCCAACGGCAAAGACGAAGGCATCAGCCGCACCCGTTTCGAATACGATCTGCTCACCGGCAATCTGGTTAAAGCGCGTAACGCCCACAGCAGCGTCGAACTCGCTTACGATGTGCTCGACCAACTGATCAGCGAAACCACCACCCACAACGGCCAACGCGCCACCGTGGGCTACGGCTACGACGCTTTGGGCAACCGCACCCAAACCGTGCTGCCCGACGGCCGTACCGTCAACTACCTCTACTACGGCAGCGGCCATCTGCACCAAATCAATATCGACGGCGAAACCGTCAGCGATATCGAACGCGATCAACTACATCAGGAAATCCAACGCAGCCAGGGCGCATTAACCAGCCGCTACGATTACGACCCGATGGGCCGTCTGAAAAACCAAACCGCCACCGCCAACGGCACCCTGCTGCACAACGGCAAACTCAACAGCCTCATCGGCGGCGCCGTGCGCAGGAGCTACCGCTACGACAAAGCCGGCAACCTGATTCAAACCGCCGACCAGCGCAGCGGCGTACTCGATTATGTGTACGACAAAATCGGCAGGATTAAAGAAGCCGGTAAAGAGCGCTTTGCCTTTGACCCGGCCAATAATATTCTTTCAGACAGACATTCTGTTGGCAGTGACAAAACAGCGCTTTCAGACAGGCATTTAACCCCCTCCCCCGTGGGGGAGGGTTGGGGAGAGGGCAAAACGCCTGAAACCACTGCAACGCCTGTTCCAACCGATAAAGGCCGTCTGAAAGGTTCTAACATCGGCAGCGGCAACCGCCTCGAACAATACAACGGTATCGAATACACCTACGACGCGCTGGGCAATATGATCTACCGCCAGTTGCCCAACGGCGAAAGCCAGTATTTCGTTTACGATACCGAAAACCAATTGGCCAAAGCGGAAATTAAAAAGAACACCGGCGAAACCCAAACGTGGGAATATGCTTACGATCCGTTTGGTCGCCGCCTAAGCAAAGAGCGCACCGACAAAGGCGCGCTGCAATCCACCGCCCCCAAACGCACCCACTTCGTATGGGACGGCAGCCGTTTACTGCAAGAACACAACTACCGCGGTAATTACACCTACGTTTATACCGACCAAGATGCCTACGAACCCTTGGCGCAGGTGTTCTTAAATGCGCAGGATGATAAGCAATATCTAGCCTATTTCCATAACGACCAAATCGGCATTCCGAAAGAGATGACCGACCAGTTTGGTAACTTAGTGTGGTACGGCGAATATACCGCTTGGGGTAAGCTGCACAAAGACGAGCGGGTTTATCAGTATGCGCACCAGCCTTTCCGTTTGCAGAATCAGTATTTTGATGAAGAGACGGGGTTGCACTACAACCTGATGCGGTATTACGAAGCGGATTCGGGTCGGTTTGTTAATCAGGATCCGATTGGGTTGGAAGGCGGAGCTAATTTATACTTTTTTGCGCCTAATATCCAAAATTGGATTGATGTTTTAGGTTTAATTAGAGAACACCAATTTGGTATTTTTAAGGATACTAAAAATAAGGGTGCAGAAATAGGTAATGGCATTCAGCGCCATCATTTAAATCAAACTGAAACATTCCGTTTTGATAGAGATGCTGGTGATGTTATTGGCTTAAAGGGACAAGCTAAAGTAAAAGGAACGCCACATAACGCAGCTCATTTTCATCTTGATAATTTCTATGACAAGTACAGAAACAAACCTAAAACTCCTCTCGTGCTTAGATATAATTTTGAATTATTTAGATCTTTGAGAAAAGCTGGTGTTGGCAGAATTGCAAGCCTAAAAGGAGTATTCAAAGCCATTGGAGAACAAAGAAGAAATCGTGTGCGACTATTAGATCGCTTGCCTAATCTTCCTAACCGGGTAACTAAAAAAGCTGGTCGCTGCTAATCTTCGATATTTTCAAGGAGTACATAATGTTTCAGTTCATTCATAATAGATTTTTTAAAA
>CALFOA010000258.1 GCA_937919795.1 uncultured Neisseria sp. | reverse complement strand
CAATTTGCAGGATACGCAGGAGAAACTCGCATGAAGAACTTCCTCTTCCGCAACCGCGAGGCGGCGCTGGCGCTCATTGTCGTCGCGCTGGCGCTGGCGGTCGGGCTGCGCGCCCCGGTCTTTCTGACCGGCGGCAACCTGATCGACGTGCTCAACGACTCGTCCATCCTGGCCATCCTGGTGATGGGCCAGATGGTCGTGCTGCTGACCAAGGGCATCGACCTTTCGGTGTCGTCGAACCTGGCGCTCACCGGCATGTTCTGCGCCGTCGTCGGGCGCGCCTTCCACCGTGCGCGTCCACGAGTACGCGAGCGGCGCCTGGCCCGTGGCGGCCACCTTGAGGTCGTACTTCTCGGAATCGGCCTTGATCTCGTCGAAGCCAAGATCGTCCGTAGCTCGCGCTATCAGGGTCTGCGCCGCGCCGATAACGAAGCGGTCACCTGCTGAAATGCGTAGCCCAGCCGCCTGCAAGCGACTTGCCAGCGCATCAACAGCCTGTCCTACCAGGAAGACGAATTCGCCGACCTGCAGTCCAAGGAAATGGAAACCCACGAAGAGGAAAAGCGGGTGCGCATGTCCATTGCCGAGCTGAAGCTGCACACGCTGCAGGACGACGCGCACTACTTGCCGCGCTACGACGCCGTGCTGCTGTACCGCGCCGATTTGCCGCAGTTTTTTTGATCCCGAGCGCTACCGTATTGTGCTGATGGATCAGCGCGGTTGCGGCCAATCGCGCCCTTATGCCGAAACACGAGAAAACACCACTTGGGATTTGGTGGCCGATTTGGAAAAACTGCGCGAGTCGCTCGGCATTGAGCGCTGGCTGGTGTTTGGCGGCTCTTGGGGCAGCACGCTGTCGTTAGCTTATGCGCAAAGCCACCCCGAGCGGGTGCTGGGTTTGATTTTGCGCGGTATTTTTTTGTGTCGCCAAAGCGAAATCGACTGGCTGAACGAAGAGGGCGGTGTCAGCAAAATTTACCCGGCGCACTGGCAGCGTTATCTGGCACCGATTGCGCCGCAAAAACGCCATCAGTTGGTACAGGCTTATCACGAATTATTGTTTGGCGACGACCATCAAGCCGCCGTACAAGCGGCCAAAGCGTGGAATGAATGGGAAAGTTATCTTATCCGTTTCGAGCCGCAGGAACAGGATTTGGACGGCGAAGAATCGCTGGCCATTGCGCGGCTGGAAAACCATTATTTTGTGAATCTCGGTTGGTTGGCAGGCGAAAAAGCACTGTTGTCCAATATCGACACCATCCGCCACATTCCGGCGGTGATCGTGCAGGGGCGTTATGATTTGTGCACGCCGATGCAGAGCGCTTGGGAGTTGTCGCAAGCTTGGCCGGAAGCCGAGTTGCGGATCGTGCAGGCTGGTCACGCTTCTACCGAAGAGCCATTGGCGTCTGCGCTTACCGCCGCAGCCGACGAATTTGCCGAGCGGCTGGCACTATAAGCCGGCGGCAAACTCTGTTAAAATTCTGCGTTTGTTTCTATTGATAAGATTTAGTTTTCAGACAGGCATTATTGACAAAATGCCTGTCTGAAAAACATTCCGCAGAAAGCCCATTATGACTTCAAAACGCGTGCTCACCGGCGTCACCACCACCGGCATTCCCCATCTGGGCAATTACGTCGGCGCCATCCGCCCCGCCATCCGCGCCAGCCAGAGCGACAATACCGAATCGTTTCTGTTTCTCGCCGATTACCACGGCATCATCAAATGCCACGACCCGGATACCATCCACCAATCCACCCAAGCTGTCGCCGCCACTTGGCTGGCCTGCGGCTTAGATCCTGAGCGCACCACCTTCTACCGCCAGAGTGATATTCCCGAAATCATGGAGTTGAACTGGATACTCACCTGCATCACCGCCAAAGGTCTGATGAACCGTGCCCATGCCTATAAAGCCGCGGTGCAGGAAAATCTGGAAAAAGGCCAGGAAGATCAAGACCATCAAATTGAAATGGGCTTATACAGCTACCCGATTCTGATGAGCGCCGATATTTTGATGTTCAAAGCTAACGAAGTGCCGGTCGGCCGCGATCAAATCCAGCACGTCGAAATGGCACGCGACATCGCCGGCCGTTTTAATCACCGCTTTAAAGAAGTATTCACTCTGCCGGAAGCGAAAATTGATGAAAACGTCGAGCTGTTGGTGGGATTGGATGGCCGCAAAATGTCGAAGTCTTACGGCAACACCATTCCGCTGTGGGAAACCGACAAGAAAACCCAGAAATCGGTGAACAAAATCATCACCAATCTGAAAGAACCGGGCGAACCGAAACAGCCGGATGAAAGCCCGCTGTTTGAGATTTATAAAGCGTTTGCCACCCCGGCCGAAACCGTCGAATTCACCCAAATGCTGGCCGAAGGCTTGGCTTGGGGCGAAGCGAAAAAACTGTTGGCGGCTAAGATCAATGCCGAGTTGGCCGAACCGCGCGAGCGTTATAACGCGCTCACCGCCCAGCCGGCACAAATCGAAGAGATTTTGCAGACCGGTGCGCAGAAAGCCCGCAAACAAGCGCGCGTGTTGTTGGATAGTGTGCGTGATGCGGTGGGGATTCGCGCGTTGAAATAAAAATGGATTGCTGATTGAAAATGCCTGTCTGAAAAACGTTAACTCGGTTTTCAGACAGGCATTTTATTTGGGCTCTAATGTATCTTAGTAATGCTAATTGAATATTGTAGTTCCTTGGTTTTACAGCAGAAAAA
>CALFOA010000257.1 GCA_937919795.1 uncultured Neisseria sp. | reverse complement strand
ATCTACACAGGCGAAGACACTCTTTCCCTACACGACGCTCTTCCGATCTGGGAACATTGGCTGTACCTACCGGCATCGTTACCGTCGAGATGAGTAATGCGCGCGGCAAAAAGCTCGAAATCACCACCCGCACTTGCGCAAACTGTATGACTGAAGGCCATCTACCCGACGCGAATTATTGTATGCACTGCGGTGAAGCGCTCGCAAAAAATGGTTCATAATTAAAACGGACGCATTTGATTCATTCTCTGTACAAATTTACTTTGTACCATTTCCGTATCGCTTAACCACAGCACTGATAGTTATTTGCTATAAGGATGATCAACAAATACAATTTTACTATACACAACAAGCGGCATAAACTCGAGTCATAGTTTCTCTTGCACGAGAGGCTAATTCGCTAACCATCCCAAGGAGAACCTGTATGAGTCAAGATCAAAAGAAATGCCCTGTCACACACCTGACCACCGATTTCGGCGCCCCCGTCGTGGACAATCAAAACAGCATGACAGCCGGCCCGCGTGGCCCCTTGCTGGCGCAAGATGTGTGGCTCAACGAAAAGCTCGCCAACTTTGTGCGCGAGGTCATTCCTGAGCGGCGCATGCACGCCAAAGGTTCCGGCGCATTCGGTACCTTTACCGTCACCCACGACATCACCCAATACACCCGCGCCAAAATTTTCAGCCAAGTGGGCAAGAAAACCGAAATGTTCGCCCGATTCACCACCGTGGCTGGTGAGCGCGGCGCGGCCGATGCTGAGCGCGACATCCGCGGTTTTGCCCTGAAGTTTTATACCGAAGAGGGTAACTGGGATATGGTTGGCAACAACACCCCGGTATTCTTCCTGCGCGATCCGCTCAAATTCCCTGATTTGAATAAAGCGGTGAAACGCGATCCGCGCACCAATATGCGTTCGGCCACCAACAACTGGGATTTCTGGACACTGCTGCCGGAAGCCTTCCACCAAGTGACCATCGTAATGTCAGACCGCGGCATTCCCGCTTCTTATCGCCACATGCACGGTTTTGGCTCGCATACTTATAGCTTCTGGAACGAAGCGGGCGAGCGCTTTTGGGTGAAATTCCACTTCCGCACCCAGCAAGGCATTAAAAACCTGAGCAACGAAGAAGCCGAAGCCATCATCGGCCAAGACCGCGAAAGCCATCAGAAAGATTTGTTTGAAGCCATCGAAAAGGGCGATTTCCCGAAATGGAAAATGTACATTCAGGTGATGCCGGAAGCGGATGCCGAAAAAGTGCCTTACCATCCGTTTGACCTCACCAAAGTTTGGCCGAAAAAAGATTATCCGTTGATTGAAGTGGGCGAGTTTGAGCTGAACCGCAATCCGGAAAACTTCTTTTTGGATGTTGAGCAAGCCGCGTTTGCACCGAGCAATTTGGTTCCCGGTATCAGCGCTTCACCTGATAAAATGTTGCAGGCACGCCTGTTTAACTATGCCGATGCGCAACGCTACCGCTTGGGCGTGAACCATCACCAAATTCCGGTAAACGCCGCCCGCTGCCCGGTACACAGCAACGCCCGCGACGGCTACGGTCGTATGGACGGCAACTACGGCGGTCGCCCGCACTACGAGCCGAACAGCTTCGGCCAATGGCAAGAGCAGCAAGATTATGCCGAGCCGCCGCTGAAAATCAACGGCGATGCCGCACGCTGGAATTTCCGCGAAGATGATGCTGATTACTTCAGCCAACCGCGCGCGCTGTTTAACTTGATGAACGCCGAGCAGAAACAAGCGCTGTTTAACAACACCGCAGCCGCGATGGGCGATGCACTCGATTTCATCAAATACCGCCACATCCGCAACTGCTACGCCTGCGATCCCGCTTACGGCGAAGGCGTGGCCAAAGCGCTGGGCTTAACCGTGGCCGATGCCCAAGCCGCTCGTGCAAACGATCCGGCGGTAGGCCAACCGGGTTTGCTGTAATGTGGCAGGAAATCAGCGAAGTGCTGGCCGATTGGATACAGCCGGATCAGGATTGAATCAGTAGCAAAATTTGAGCAGTAAGGAAAAGCCGTTTGCAGGGTGCAGGCGGCTTTTTGGTTTTTTCAGACAGGCATTTCGACAGCGCGGGTGGTTACCGCTTATCTTTGTTATACTGTTTCTTATATTTCAATTCAGGAGGCATTATGGAACATCAAACTCAAGTATCGGAAAAATCATTATTGTTTTCCATGAGCGGCTACGGCTTTTTGCTGATCGGCTTGGTATTACTCGCGGCGGTCGGCTATTCTTTTCTGCAAAGTGAAGGCGAAATCAATGCGCTAACGGTGATATTGGTGATACTGGCCGCCTTGATTTTCAAAGGCTTGTCGGTGATTGATCCCAACGAAGCGGTGGTGACCACTTTCCTCGGTACCTATATGGGCAGCATGAAGAAAAGTGGTTTGCGTTTTATTATTCCGTTTTACAGCAAGCAAAAAGTCAGCCTGCGCGCGCGTAACCTGAACGGCCAGACTTTAAAAGTGAACGATAAGGCCGGTAATCCGATTGAAATTGCCGCGGTGATTGTGTGGCAGGTGGACGATACCGCCAGAGCTGTGTTTGCGGTGGACGATTACGAGCGTTTTGTCGCCATTCAGTCGGAAGCGGCGGTGCGCCATCTGGCCGGCAGCTATGCTTACGACCACAGCGAAGATGTCTCGGCCGATGTGACCCTGCGCGACAGCACCGGCAGCATCAACGAAAAATTGGAGCAGGAATTAAACGAACGCTTGGCGCGTGCCGGCGTGCGGGTGATCGAAGCGCGCATCAGCCATTTGGCTTATGCGCCGGAAATCGCGATGGCAATGCTGCAACGCCAACAGGCCAGCGCGGTGGTGTCGGCGCGCAAACAAATCGTCGAAGGCGCAGTGGGCATGGTAGAAATGGCGCTGCAACGCCTGCACGACCGCAAAACGGTTGAGTTGAGCAACGCCGAGCGCGCCCAGTTGGTGAGCAATTTGATGGTGGTGTTGTGCGCCGAGAAGAGTGTCACGCCGACGGTGAATATGAACAGCAATCAGCAGTATTGAGCCGCGATTAAAAGTCGTGATAGTTAAAAGTGGTGTACGGAAAGCCTGTCCGTACACCACTTTTTTCGTATTCATTACTGGTTTAAATCGCCTGCGTCCGCTCAATCAGCCAAGCTTTGGCTGCGCCTTCGGTATGCGCTTCCAGCTTTTCGCGCACGCTTGCGTGATAGCGGTTGAGCCATTCGGTTTCTTCCGTATTGAGCAGCGTCGGATCAATCAAACGGGTGTCGATGGGGCAGAGGGTGAGCGTTTCGAAATGCAGGAACTTGCCGAAGGCGGTTTCGGCAGGTTGTTCGACCGCTTGGCAGACCACCAGATTTTCGATGCGGATGCCCCATTGCCTCGGACGGTAGAGGCCGGGTTCGTTCGAGGTAATCATGCCGACTTTCATCACGGTTTCCGGCGTGGGATTGGTGCGGTAGCTGATGCTTTGCGGCCCTTCGTGTACGTTTAAGAAATAGCCGACGCCGTGGCCGGTACCGTGGCCGTATTCCAATTGCGACTGCCACAAGGGCATGCGGCAGACGGTATCCAGCAGCGGAGCGGGCAGATTTTCCGGGAAAACGGCGCGCGCCAGTGCGATATGGGCTTTGAGCACTAAGGTAAAATCACGTTTTTGCGCCGCCGTCGGGGTGCCGATCGGAATCACGCGGGTGATGTCGGTGGTGCCGCCGAAATATTGCGCGCCCGAATCAATCAGCAGCAGGCCGTCGCCTGTAATCTCGCTGTACGCTTCCGGCGTGGCGCTGTAATGCGGCAGTGCGCCGTTGGTGTTGAAACCGGCGATGGTGCCGAAGCTGGGCGATACATAACCCGCTCGGCGGCTACGGTGTTCAATCAGCATATCGCTAACGTCCAATTCGTTTATCGCCACACCGGCAGCCAGTTTTTGCTCAAATTCCGCGAAGAAACCGCACAGGGCAATGCCGTCTTCCCGCATCGCTTGGCGCACAAATTCGATTTCTGCGGGCGATTTTTCGGCTTTGAACAGGGTGCTGGGATTGCTGTCTTCAATCAGCTTTACTTTTTCAGACAGGCATTGCAGGCTGCTCACCGCTACTTTGGCCGGGCTGATTAATAAAGTACCGCGAATCCGGCCAACCGCGTCGTCCAATGTGTGATAATCCGCCGTACAGATGCCCGCATCGGCCAGCCATTGGCGGGTGCTGTTGTCGAGCTTGCTTTCGTCAACAAACAACACGGCTTGCTGGGCATTGATTAATAAGTGCGACAAAAAAACAGGATTATAGGAAACATCGTTGCCGCGCAAATTGGTGATCCAGGCAATATCGTCGAGCGAAGAAATAAGATGAC
>CALFOA010000256.1 GCA_937919795.1 uncultured Neisseria sp. | reverse complement strand
TTATTGTTTAGATGCCTGTCTGAAAAAATTCAATAGTCTTTACTGTGCCAAAACGGCTGCCCCACTGTGGGCGTGCTGGCTTGTGCCTGCTCGCGAGCGGGTACCGGATCTGCCTGCCAAGCGTTGCGGCCGGCGGCGACTGCCCAGGCGAAGGCTTGTGCCATGGCGACGGGATCACCGGCGCGGGAAACGGCGGTATTGAGCAACACGCCGTCGTAGCCCCATTCCATCACCTGCGCGGCTTGCGAGGGCAGGCCGAGGCCTGCGTCGATAATCAGCGGGGTGTCGGGCAGGCGTTCGCGCAACACGCGCAGGGCGTATTCGTGTACCACGCCTAGGCCGGTGCCGATTGGTGCTGCCCACGGCATCAGTGCGCGGCAACCGGCATCGAGCAGGCGGCGGCAGGCGATTAAGTCTTCGGTGCAATACGGCAGCACTTTAAAGCCGTCGTCGCACAAAATCCGCGCGGCTTCTACCAATTGAAACACATCCGGCTGCAAGGTATCGTCGTCGCCGATAAGCTCCAGCTTAATCCAATCGGTTTCAAACACTTCGCGCGCCATCTGCGCGGTGGTGACGGCTTCCTGCACGCTCTGGCAACCGGCGGTGTTCGGCAACACCGGTATGCCCGTTTCCTGCAACAACTGCCAAAAGCCTTGGCCACTGGTTTCGCTGCCCGCAGTCTGGCGGCGCAAGGACACGGTAATCATGCCGGGCGCGGCGGCGGCGATGGATTGGCGCAAGATGTCGGCGGTGGGATAGGCGGCGGTGCCCAGCAGCAGGCGACTGGAAAAGGGTTGGTCGTAAAGGGTGAATGCGGTCATGGCGGGTTCTTTCGTGGTATTCGCAAAGCAGCAACCTCAATTCCATCAGCAACCTGTTCCTTCCTCCTCTGGCGGGGGAAGGTTAGGATGGGGGTGGAAGGCTAAACTTAAGCAATCGGCTGTTGCTAGACGGATACAGCCACCCTCTCCCTAACCCTCGATGCCGCTGCATGGTTTCACTAGCGAGCTGCAACGAGCGTGTGAAACCGCACTCTCTGAGCAAGCGGGCG
This sequence comes from uncultured Neisseria sp., assembly GCA_937919795.1. GTDB lineage: Bacteria > Pseudomonadota > Gammaproteobacteria > Burkholderiales > Neisseriaceae > Neisseria. The sequence continues at coordinate 1,694 of CALFOA010000256.1, read as the reverse complement.
AGGGAACAGGTTGCTTGGTGTATTTCGAGTTTCTGACATTCCAAACGTGTTGAGCCGAACAACCTTTTAAAGCACATTTAGAATTAATTGGCTTGCGACACTAAATATACGTTCTACAAATTGATCTTATACACTCAACCGCCCACCACCGGCCGCACAATATCGACCTGATCGCCGTCCTGCAACTCGCGCTCGGCATAAGTGGTTTTGGCGACAAATTCGGTGTTCACCGCCACGGCAAACGGTTGCGTGGGGGCGGTTTGGGCGATTAAATCGGCAACAGTGTGGCCGGTAAAGGCCAGCGCTTCGCCGTTGAGCAGAATATTCATCTCTTTATGTCCTCTATCATATATGCCTGTCTGAAAGCCTTTTACGACTGGCCAAACAACCATAAAAAGCCATTAAGCGTGCCGACGCCGGTAGCGAGGCTGATCAGGATATTGCGCCAACGGATATGCGCCAGCAATACGCTTATCAGCGCCAGCGCCTCGGCCGCCAGATACGGCCATTCCGTTGCATTCAGTTTTTCCAGCTTCAGGCTGGCGAACACCAGCAGCAATAATACACACAAGGGCAACGCGGCGTTTAAGTCGGTTAATAAGGGCGATTTCAGCCAGCTTTTCGGCAGCAGCAAAGGCGCGGCGCGCAGTAAAAAAGTCACCGCACCGGCGGCCAGCAAGGCCATCCACCATTCCAGCGCTTGGCTCATGATGCCGCCCCCGGTTTCCACAACAGCGAACGCAATACAATCACTGCAGCACACAACAACACCGCAGCAAACAGCAAATATTGCGGCGCGATACTGCCGGCGGCGATAAAGGCCAGCACCGCCAGTGCGCAAGGCCACCAAGCGCGGTTGGCGCGGTATTGTTCATAAGCCAGAATCACAAACAGGCTGGCCAGCGCAAAATCCAGATGCGGAATCCACTCGGTCAGCCCTCCGCCGATTAAGGCTCCGGCCAATGTGCCGGCCAACCAATACAGTTGGTTTAACAAGGCAATCCGGCTCATCAGCGCAGTCTGCAAGGCTTTGGGCAGCGTGGTGAGCACCGAAAAGGTTTCGTCGGTAAGAGCAAAAATACTGTACCACCGCTCCCAACGGCGCACCGGCAGCGCATCCAACAGCGGCAGGCCGTAAAACACATGGCGCAGGTTGATTACAAAGGCATTAAACGACATCGCCGCTACCCCCGCCCCCCCCGACAACAGCGCCACCGCCGCATACTGAAACGCGCCCGAATAAACCAGCAAACTCATCGCCGCAGACAGCCACACCGGCAAACCGGCGGCGCTCATCAATACGCCATAGGCAATGCCTGCGGGAAGATAGCCCAGCGCAATCGGGTAGGAATAGCGGAAGGCCAAGCGCCAGCGGTCGGCGGAATTTTGGGGGACGGGTTGGGTCATGGTTGATTCGTTAGATTACGGCTTAAATGGCTGTAGGTGGTAAATGCCTGTCTGAAAAATATCACGTACACCAGTTGAGGATTTTATGCAAAGCTTATAAGTCAATTGTATGCATAACAACATCATTAACACCACGGATTGGCGAGGCTAATAAATTTCTTAACTATCATCCCGAAACTTAAGATGCTCCAGCAATCTGCTCCCTCCCCCGTGGGGGAGGGTTGGGGAGAGGGCTGCTTGGACTTAAATAAACAACATTTCAGAGCAGCAAGCGTTTTGCCCTCTCC
>CALFOA010000255.1 GCA_937919795.1 uncultured Neisseria sp. | reverse complement strand
GACAACGATACCTTCCTAGCCTATCTGCGCCAGGTGTTTCAGATTCCCGAGCCGGAAGCGGAAGGGGCTTGAGGTTCCGGTTCCTTGCCTGTCTGATAGATACGTCATACTCGGGCTTTGACCCGAGTATGACGTGATATTTCCCCCAACGAAAATGCCTGTCTGAAAACAAACTAATCTGTTTTCAGACAGGCATTTATTCATACGAGACAACAAAAAACCTTAACCTTCCGCAATCTCAAAACTATGCGTAATCTTTGCCGCTTTACCCAACATAATCGAAGCCGAGCAATATTTTTCCGCCGACATCTTCACCGCTCTCTCAATCGCATTTTCCTGCAAACCACGGCCAATCACTTTGAAATGAATGTGGATTTCGGTAAACACGCGCGGCACATCGTCGGCGCGCTTGGCGGTAACGGTGGCGCGGCAGTCGGTAATCTGCTGGCGCTGTTTCTCGGCAATCATCACCACATCGATGCTGGAACAGCCGGCCACGCCAAACAGCAGCATTTCCATCGGGCTGGGTCCGCGTTTTACCGCGCCTTCCGAAGCGGCGCCTTCCATCACCACACTGTGGCCTTGTTCATTGGTGGCGACAAAACACATGCCGTCCAGCCAGCTTGAAGTTACTTGCATCTTATTCCTTTTCTATTCACTTTTCTCAATCGGCATGGGCGATACCAACACCCCGTCTTCATCGCAATAAATATAATCGCCCGGGCGGAACGTTACCCCGCCGAAGCTCACCGGCACATCCACCTCGCCCTCACCCGCCTGCGTACTTCTGCGCGGATTGGTGCCGAGCGCTTTCACGCCGAAATCCATAAAATCAATCGCCACGCTGTCGCGGATGGCACCGAAAATCACCGCGCCCGACCAGCCGTTGGCCATACCTGCACCGGCGATCATGTCGCCCATCAGCGCGCTGGATAAGGAACCGCCGCCGTCTACCACCAACACTTCGCCAGCTGAAGCGCTGTTCATCAATTGTTTGATTAAGCCGTTGTCACGATGGCATTTTACCGTGCGCACCCGACCGGCAAATTTGCGATGACGGCCAAAGGCACGAAACTGGGTATCGCAGGAAGGGGTATCCGGCGCGATGTCGATTAAATCGGCAGTAGGCAAGAGAGCTAAATCCATAACAGGCTCCTGAGTAATATTTATAACAAGCCGAGTTTGCTTAACAACGCTCGGCTACCGGCGCTCACCAAGCGGTAGGTTT
>CALFOA010000254.1 GCA_937919795.1 uncultured Neisseria sp. | reverse complement strand
CGACGCTCTTCCGATCTGCTTCGGCACTGCTTGATATTGCAGGCCATGCACCGTTTCATTAATCACAAAATGAACAAAAGCCGAGTTTTGATCAATATCCCAAGCAGAAACCGGCGGTAGTTGGGTGTATTGATAATCGCGCCCGCCGTCGGCCGCCAAACGGATTTCTACATCGGACAGCTTACCCATCTGTTTGTGGGCGATAGACGACCAATTGCCGGTAACCACCGAGTCCACGCTTTTAAAACCATTGGCCAGATTCATCACCACCATATTGAACTGTGCATTGGCACCGCCCTGCAAAAACAATACTTTATAAGTATCCGGAATACCCATCAGCCGACGCAAATCCTGCTCGGCGTGGTAAAGAATGTTCATAAATGCGTCTGAGCGGTGGCTCATGCTCATCACCGAAAAGCCGGTGCCGTTGTAGTCAAATATCTCATTCTGCGCGATACGCAACACCGCATCCGGCAACACTGCAGGGCCTGAAGAAAAATTATAAATCGGCGGGGTACTCATCTGGATAATCCGTTCATTCAAATCATAGCAATGCGCCAGATTCTAGACTTCGGCCCTGCTTTCCGCAAGCTGTCGCTTTATTTTTTCAGACAGGCATTCAGCGTGAAAACCCTTCGTTTAACTTAACTAACAGATATTAAAAAATATAACCGCCAAAACAATTATCTATACAAAACATTCCTTCACAACGCCCCTCACCCGACAAAAGCTCGCCAAACCACCGCCATCTCGGCATCTTGCTCTTTTCTTTTAATAAAAACCACGTTATAATTCAGTAATTTTTCAAATTTCTGAGAAATGGCCCCACGGCCATTTTTTTGTTTTTTATCCGGAGTACACGTTTGGAAGTCCAAAATATTCTCGAAAAAACACTGCCCGGTTTGGGCTATGAACTGGTTGATTTCGAACTCACCGCACAAGGTACGCTGCGGGTGTTTATCGACCAGCCCGGCGGCATCACCGTAGAAGACTGCGCCACCGTGAGCAACCACTTGAGCCGCTTATTCATGGTAGAAGACGTTAACTACAAAAATCTGGAAGTATCCAGCCCCGGCCTTGATCGTCCGCTGAAAAAAGCCGCCGATTTCGTGCGCTTTAACGGCGAGCAAGCCAAGATTAAAACCCGTCTGCCGGTTGAAGGGCAAAAAAACTTTATCGGCCGCATCGAGCGTTGTGAAAACGATGTGGTTACCCTTTCTTTCGACGGCAAAACCGCTGATATTGAATTATCCAATATCGACAAAGCCCGTCTGAAACCCGAATTCAAATTCTAATTTATTGATTTAAAATATCCTCAGGAGAACCGACATGAGTCGCGAGATGCTGCAACTGGCCGAAGCTCTGGCCAGCGAGAAAAATGTAGACCCCGATGTGGTATTCGACGCGCTCGAATTCGCATTGGGCACTGCCGCCAAGAAAAAATCCGAGCGCGAGCACATGGATGTGCGCGTAGAAATCGACCGCGAAAGCGGCGAACACCATACCTTCCGCCGCTGGTTGATTGTGGCCGATGAAGACTACACCTACCCCGATGTAGAAAAAACCATCGAAGAAATTCAGGAAGAAATTCCCGGCACCACCCTGCAAATCGGCGAATACTACGAAGAAGCGCTGCCCAACGAAGCCTTTGGCCGTCAAGCCGCGCAAACCGCCAAGCAAATTATTCTGCAACGCATCCGCGATGCCGAGCGTGAAAAGATTCTGAACGAATTTCTGGATCGCAAAGAAGACATCGTATTGGGTACCGTTAAGCGCGTAGAGCGTCACGGCATCATCGTCGAACTCGGCAAACTCGATGCGCTGATTCCGCGCGATCAACTGATTGCCCGCGAAAATTTCCGCAATGGCGACCGCATCCGCGCGCTATTTTTGCGCGTAGACGAGCAAGGTACCCGCAAACAAGTGATCCTGAGCCGCACCTCGCGCGAATTCTTGGTGAAACTGTTTGAACAAGAAGTCCCCGAAATCGCCGACGGCCTGTTGGAAATCAAAGAAGCCGCCCGCGATCCCGGCCAACGCGCTAAAATCGCCGTGAAAGCCAACGACCAACGCATCGACCCGCAAGGCACCTGTATCGGCGTACGAGGTTCGCGCGTGAACGCGGTGACCAACGAACTGGGCGGCGAGCGCATCGACGTCGTATTGTGGTCACCCGAAACCGCACAGTTTGTGATCAACGCCCTTTCGCCCGCCGAAGTGACCCGTATTCTGATTGATGAAGACAAACATTCGGTAGACGTGATCGTTGCGGAAGACCAATTGGCGCTGGCTATCGGCCGCGGCGGTCAAAACGTGCGCCTGGCCGCCGATTTGACCGACTGGCAGCTCAACATCATGACCGTGGAAGAAGCCGAAGAGCGCCACGCCGCAGAAGACGAAGCCATCCGCAATCTGTTTATCGAACACCTGAACGTAGACGAAGAAACCGCCAACGTTTTGGTAGAAGAAGGCTTTGCTTCGCTGGAAGAAGTGGCTTATGTACCGGTGGCCGAGTTGACGGAAATCGGTTTTGAAGAAGATACCGTTGAAATGCTGCGCAGCCGTGCACGCGATGCCATTCTCACCTTGGCGATTGCCTCGGAAGAAAAACTGGATCAAATCGCCGACGATTTGAAATCGCTGGAAGGCGTCGATCAAGATATGCTGCGCGATTTGGCCGAAGCCGGTATCAACACCCGCGACGACCTGGCCGAATTGGCCATCGACGAATTAATCGAAATCACCGGCGTCAGCACCGAAGAAGCGGAAAAAGTCATCATGGCCGCCCGCGCCCACTGGTTCGAAGAAGAAAGTAAATAAGAGGTAGCGCATGACTAATAGTACAGTAGAACAATTTGCTGCCGAGTTAAAAAAACCGGTAGCCGAGCTGCTCAAACAGCTCGAAAGTGCCGGCGTGCAAAAAGCATCCGGTAGCGACAACATTACCGCCGGTGACAAAGAAAAACTGCTGGCTTTTCTACGCAAAAGCCACGACACCCAAGGCAGCGGCACCATCAGCATCGGTCGTAAAAAAACCGAACGCAGCACCATCGACGGCGTTCAAGTAGAAACCCGTCGTACCCGCCGTCAAGTGGTGATTCCCAGCGGTGAAGACTTAGCAGCAGAAGCCAAGGCCAAAGAGGCTGAACAGCAGCAAGCCGCAGAAGCCGAAGCCGCTCAGGCGGCAGCCGCCCAAGCAGAAGCGGAAGCTCAAGCGCGTTTGGCGGCTGAAGAAAAAGCCCGTGCCGAACAAGCTGCGGCAGCGGCCGAACAACAGGCACGCGAAGCGCAAGCTCGTGAGGCTGAGCAAGCAGCAGCCGACACCGCAGCGGAAAAAACCGAGCCGCAAGCAGCAGAGGCCGCCGCACCTGCTAAAAAGCAGAACGACAACCCGCGCAACCGCAAAGCCAAACCAGCACCGCAGCCGGTGGAAGTGGTCAGCGCCGAAGAACAGGCCGCCCGCGACGACGAAGCCCGTCGTTCCGCCGCCCTGCGTGCTCATCAAGAAGCATTGTTAAAAGAGAAGCAAGAACGCCAAGAGCGCCAATTGCGTCGCGAAGCAGCCAAAAAACAGGCACAGGAAGATGCTCGTGCGGCTCAAAAAGCCAAGGCCAGCGAACCGCGTTCGGCCAAGCCTAGCGAGAAAGCGCCGCTCTCGGCAACCGGCAGCACTACAGCCAAACCCGCCGGCAGCGATACCGCCAACCCCAGCAGCGGCAGCCGCAAAAAAGAAGACCGCCGCTCTCGCGATGACGATAACCAAGCTCGCGGCAGCAAAGCCGCTAAAGGCAAAGGCGGTCGTGATCGTGGCGGTGATGAACGTGTACGCGGCGGCAAAAAAGGCAAGAAACAGCTGAAGCTGGAACCTAACCAGCACGCGTTCCAAGCGCCGACCGAACCGGTGGTACACGAAGTACTGATTCCGGAAACCATTACCGTGGCCGATTTGGCGCACAAAATGGCGGTTAAAGGCGTAGAAGTAGTCAAAACCCTGATGAAGATGGGCATGATGGTCACCATCAACCAATCGCTTGATCAGGAAACCGCGCTGATTGTGGTGGAAGAAATGGGCCACATCGGCAAACCGGCTGCGATTGACGATCCGGAAGCCTTTTTGGATACCGACAGCCAAGAACACGCCGAAGTCGAATTGCTGCCGCGCCCGCCGGTGGTAACCGTAATGGGTCACGTTGACCACGGTAAAACTTCGCTGCTCGACTACATTCGCCGCGCCAAAGTGGTACAAGGCGAAGCCGGCGGCATTACTCAGCACATCGGTGCCTACCACGTGGAAACCCCGCGCGGCGTGGTCACTTTCCTGGATACCCCGGGTCACGAAGCGTTTACTGCCATGCGTGCCCGCGGTGCGAAAGCCACCGACATCGTGATTTTGGTAGTGGCTGCCGATGATGGCGTGATGCCACAAACCATTGAGGCGATTGCCCACGCCAAAGCAGCGGGCGTGCCGATTGTGGTAGCGGTCAACAAAATCGATAAAGAGGCTGCCAACCCCGAACGCATCCGCCAAGAATTGACCCAATATGAAGTGATTGCCGACGATTGGGGCGGTGATGTGCAGTTTGTCAACGTATCCGCCAAACAAGGTATCAACATCGATGCGCTGTTAGAAGCGGTATTGCTGGAAGCCGAGGTATTGGAACTGAACGCTCCGGTTGAAGCTCCGGCCAAAGGCATCATTGTCGAGGCCCGTTTGGACAAAGGCCGCGGCGCCGTGGCTACCCTGTTGGTACAAAGCGGTACGCTGAGAAAAGGCGACATGCTGCTGGCCGGCACTGCCTTCGGTAAAGTGCGTGCGATGATGGATGAAAATGGCAAACCGATTGATGAAGCCGGCCCCTCTATTCCGGTAGAAATCTTGGGCTTGTCGGACGTGCCGAATGCCGGTGAAGATGCGATGGTATTGGCCGATGAGAAAAAAGCCCGCGAAATCGCGTTGTTCCGTCAAGGCAAATACCGCGATGTGCGTTTGGCCAAACAACAGGCCGCCAAGCTGGAAAACATGTTCAACAATATGGGCGAAGGCCAGGCACAAAGCTTGTCTGTCATCATCAAAGCCGACGTACAAGGTTCTTACGAAGCACTGGCCGGCAGCCTGCAGAAGCTGTCTACCGACGAGGTGAAAGTGAACGTGCTGCACAGCGGCGTGGGCGGCATCACCGAAAGCGACGTCAATCTGGCGATTGCCTCCGGCGCCTTCATCATCGGCTTTAACGTGCGCGCCGACACTTCCGCCCGCAAGCTTTCCGAAGCCGAAGACGTGGAAATCCGCTACTACAACATCATTTACGATGCCATCGACGATGTGAAAGCAGCAATGAGCGGCATGTTGGCACCGGAAGAGAAGGAGCAGGTAACCGGTACCGTCGATATCCGCCAAGTGATCAGCGTTTCCAAAGTGGGCAATATTGCCGGCTGTATGGTCACCGACGGCGTGGTCAAACGCGACAGCCATGTGCGCCTGATCCGCAACAATGTGGTGATCCACACCGGCTCGCTCGAATCACTCAAACGCTTCAAAGACGATGTGAAAGAAGTGAAACAAGGTTTCGAGTGCGGCCTGATGTTGAAAAACTTCAACGAGATTATGGTCGGCGACCAATTGGAAGCCTTTGATATTGTTGAGGTAGCGCGCTCGCTGTAAGCCTAGCTGCGATTAGTTTTGAATCGTAAAATGCCTGTCTGAAAGTTTTTTCAGACAGGCATTTTTTATGGGGTAACGAATAAGATATCGAAAAAATACCGATTTATTTGGGAGACAATAACCAGAATATCTGTCTGAAACTAACCTCTTGGGAATGCGGTCGGCTCGCCCGTAGGCAAACGGTACGTTTGCCTCAATGCGGTGATTTCTTACAACCATACTATATGCACCGCTCAATTTATTCTGTAGAAAAATGTAGGCAAACCGCCCACGCTCCCAGAATACCTGTCTGAAAAAAACCTTTCAGACAGGCATAGACCTTTGCAAAAGATAATGAATGGTTAAGCTCGAATGCCTAGATTTACGTCATACTCGGGCTTGACCCAAGTATGATAATGCCGGTGAGAAAATAGTAAAAATGCCTGTCTGAAAGTGCTTTCAGACAGGCATTTTTACTATCAAAACCTAAAACAAATGATTACGGTTGTACAACTTCTTGCTGAGTAGTCTGTTTCAAACCGCCGCCGAGTGCTTTATACAAATCGGCCAGATTTTCCAAACGGGTCAACTGACCGGCCAGCAAAGCGGCATCGGCACTGTAGCTGCTGCGTTCGGCATCTTGCAAATCCAGTGCGCTCGATACACCGTGTTTGTAGCGCAGGCTGACCAAGCGCAGATAATCGGCATAAGCCTTGCTCTGTTTGCTTTGGGCATCATAAGCTTTATCCAGTTGCTCACGCGCCACCAAGGCGTTGGAAACGTCTTGGAACGCCGCCTGCACTGCTGCTTCGTAATTCACGACTTCCACCTGCTGCATGATTTTGGCGTAATCCAGATTGGCTTTGTTGCTGCCCCAGTTAAATATCGGCAGGTTGATGGTCGGTGCAAACGACCACGTGCCGTTACCACCTTTAAACAAACCGCTCAACTCGGTAGAACCGGTACCGATGGTGCCGGTAAGGCTGATGCTCGGGAAGAAGGCCGCACGCGCCGCGCCGATATTGGCGTTGGCCTGTTTCAAGGCATATTCCGCCGCACGGATATCCGGACGATTCAGCATCACATCAGAACTCAAACCGGCTGGCAAGCGGCTGATCTTGAACTGCTGGTTCAAAGGCAAGGCGGCCGGTAAATCAGCAGGAATCGGCTGATTAATCAATACCGCCAACGCATTATCGGCTTGCTCTTTACCCTGCACTGCTGCCGCATGGTCGGCTTTGGCCGATTCAATCAAGGCTTCCTGTTGGCGCAAATCAATGGCCGACACCACACCGGCTTTGTGTTTCAACTGTGTGAGTTTGTAGGTTTGTTCTCGGGTTTTCAATACACGCTCGGCCAGCGCCATACGTTCTTGTGCATAAAGACCGTTGAAATACGCTTTAGCAACAGAAGCGACCAAAGTCAGCTGCGCCGAATCACGGGCGGCCACGCTCTGGAAATAACGCTGCAAAGCTGCTTGGCTGTTGCTGCGTACCCGACCAAACAAATCCAACTCATAAGCGGTAACACCAAGGCCTACGGTATAGGCGGAAGAAACGGAAGAAGTACCGGTTTGGCTCAAATCCGCGGCGCTACGGCCACGCGAACCTGTACCGGTGGCATTGATGCCCGGCAACAGATTGGCACGCTGAATCATATATTGACGGCGCACGGCTTCCGAATTGAGCGCCGCGGCGCGCAAGTCGGTGTTGCGGGCCAGCGCAGTTTCAATCAGGCGGTGCAGACGCGGGTCGGCAAAATAATCCTGCCAACCCAACGCCACTGCTTGTACGCCGGTTTCCGGCTGTGTATCGTATTTGAAGGTTTCCGGTACACTCACCTGCGGCTGTTCGTATTTCGGAATCATGGCGCAGGCAGATAACACCAGCCCGGCGCTTATCGCCGTAAAAATAGGTTTTAAAGCAATATTTTTCATAAAGAAATCCTTTTCGGCAGGCTACCTGATGTTTTCAGACAGGCCTGCCGTTCTGCAAGTTTTTTAATGACTTTCTTTTTTCTGCGGCAAAGCTGCTACGGTTTCAGGCGGTGTTTTTTTGCCTTTGAAGAAACCGCGAACCAATACATAGAACAGCGGCACCAAGAATACCGACAACAAGGTACCCAGCAACATGCCCCAGAACACTGCCGTACCGATGGCACGCTGTGCGCCTGAGCTCGCGCCGGTAGCGATATACAGCGGCACTACACCCAGAATAAAGGCAAAAGAAGTCATCAAAATCGGGCGGAAACGCAAATGGGCGGCTTCGATTGCGGATTCAATCACGCCTTTGCCCTGCTCTTGCTGCTCTTTGGCAAATTCGATAATCAAAATCGCATTTTTCGCACTCAAACCCATCACCGTAATCATACCGATGGTGAAGTAGATATCGTTTTCCGAACCACGCATTAGCGCACCCAAGCCTACGCCCAGAATACCCAGCGGCACCACCAAAATCACCGCCAGCGGAATCGACCAACTCTCATACAGAGCGGCCAGCGCCAAGAATACGGCTATAGCGGCAAACGCATAAAGCATAGTGGTTTGCGAAGAACCTTTGGCTTCCTCACGCGATTGACCCGCCCATTCCAAGCTGTAGCCGCTACCCAATTCGCTCACCATTTTCTGCACTTCAGCCATTGCCTCACCGGTAGACTTACCTTGTGCCGGAGAACCGGTCAACTGCATCGCCGGATAGCCGTTGAAGCGTACGCTTTGCTCTTGGCCGTTTTCCCATCTCACCGTAGTGAAGGTTGAAAGCGGTACGGCAACGCCGCTACTGTTGGTAACGGTAAGGTTCAACACATCTTCAGGCTGCATACGTGCCGAAGCATCGGCTTGTACAATCACCCGTTGCAAACGACCTTGGTTGGGGAAATCGTTCACATAAGACGAACCCAATGCGGTAGCCAAAACGGTGCGCACGGCAGAGAAATCAATGCCTTGAGCAGCGGCGGCTTCACGGTTGATGTCGATTTTCAGCTGCGGCGCATCTTCCAAACCGCTGCTGCGTACTTCCTGTGCATTAAACATCGCCGGATTCTGGCGCATTTTACCCAGCAATTCGTTACGCTTGACCAGCAAAGCCTCGTGGCCGTGATTACTGCGGTCTTGCAGGTAGAACGAAAAGCCCGAGTTGCTACCCAACTCCATAATCGGCGGCGGGTTCACCGCAAAAGCAAAACCGTCGCGGATATTGCCCATAAAGGCACCCATCATCTTACCGGCTACCGAAGCGGCATCGCTGCCCGGAGCACTACGTTCGCTCCAGTCTTTCAAGGGAGCAAACGCCATCGCCATATTCTGGCCGGAACCGGAAAAGCTGAAGCCGGAAATGGCAATCAGGTTTTCCACTTCGGGCATGGAAGTAGCAATCTGATTAACAATATCCAAAGTCGCATCGGTACGCTCTTTGGTGGCACCGGCCGGCAACTGCACACTAATCATCACATAACCTTGGTCTTCTTGTGGCAAGAAACCGGTCGGCAATCTGGAAATCAGGAAGAAGGCACCGGCGGCCAAGGCGACATAAACAATCGTCATGCGGCCGACTTTATGCACCACTTTGGCCACAACGCCGGAATAACCGTGGGTGGTGCGGTCGAATTTGCGGTTGAACCAACCGAAAAAGCCTTTTTTCTCGTGATGGCCGTCTTTAATCGGCTTGAGCAAGGTGGCGCACAACGCCGGGGTTAACGACAAAGCCAAGAAGGCTGAGAAGGCAATCGCCACAGCCATGGTGGTGGCAAACTGTTTGTAAATATTGCCGGTGGCGCCGCTGAACATGGTCATCGGTACGAATACCGAAATCAATACTGCGGTAATGCCGACTACCGCGCCGGAAATCTGCCCCATCGCTTTTTTGGTGGCTTCTTTCGGCGACAGTTTTTCTTCCATCATGATCCGTTCGACGTTTTCCACCACCACAATCGCATCATCCACCACAATACCGATCACCAGCACCATGGCAAACATGGTCATCACGTTAATCGACATGCCGAGGAAATACAGACAGGCAAAGGCGCCCAACAAGGAAATTGGAACCACAATGGTGGGAATCAGGGTATAGCGGAAGTTCTGCAAGAATAAGAACATCACGATAAACACTAAACCCACTGCTTCAATCAGCGTCATCACCACTTTCTGAATCGAAAGCTCCACGAAAGTAGAGGTGTCATACGGCGCAGTCCACACCACATCTTCCGGGAAATATTGTTCCAACTCAGCCATTTTGGCTTTGATTTCTTTGGCCGCTGCGGTGGCATTACCGCTGTTGGACAAAGAAATACCCATACCCACGGTAGGCTTACCGTTTAAGCGGGTAGAAGTGCTGTAACTCTGGCTGCCCAATTCAATTTTAGCCACATCACGCAAATGCACATTGGCACCGCCAGTGGTGGAACGCAACATGATGTTGCCGAATTGTTCCGGAGTAGACAGTTGGCCGTCGGCAGTAACGGTGGCGGTGATGGTTTGACCCGGCACCGCAGTTAAATCACCGATAGAACCGGCAGAAATCTGCGCGTTTTGCGCAGAAATAGCGGCGGATACTTCAGCAAACGACAAGTTGTAGTTCTTCAGCTTTTGCGGATCCACCCACACGCGCATCGCACGTTGCGAACCGAACAGGTTCACGCTACCAATACCGTCTACTCGTTGTAACTCGGGAATGATGTTGCGCTGGGCATAATCGGCCATTTCGTCGGTGGGCTTGGTATCGGAAGAAAGCATCACCACCATCAGGAAGTTGGAACGCGCTTTCGATACGGTTACCCCGTTTTGCTGCACGGTCGCCGGCAGCGAAGAGGTCACTTCCGAAAGTTTGTTTTGCACATCGACCTGAGCCAGATCCTCATCAGTATCCGGAGTAAAGGTCAGTGTCACCGAGCCGGTACCGTTGGAAGTGGCGGAGGTAGTAATGTAATCCAAACCTTCCACGCCATACATATTTCGTTCAATTACCGCCAATACACTGTCTTCCATCACATTGGCCGATGCGCCCGGATAGGCCGCGTTCAGCGTGATGGTCGGAGCCGCTACCGAAGGATATTGCGACACCGGCAGCTGGGTAATGCCGAGTACGCCGGC
>CALFOA010000253.1 GCA_937919795.1 uncultured Neisseria sp. | reverse complement strand
CGCCAATCATGTTTGAATTTTATCTGATTAGTTTGTCCTGCGGACAAATGCGGGCGAGCCGCCCACGCTCCCAGCAATGCCTGTCTGAAAAAGAAAAACGGACACTCGATTGAAGTGTCCGTGCATTATAGCGGAAAGATTAAGAAAACAGGCGTGTCGCCAAATCACCGCCGGGTTCGATGCCCACTTTTTTCATTTCGTCTTGGCGCGCCAGTACAAAGCTACGTACGTTTTTCAGCCATTCGGTCGACAACTCTTCCATATTGTCGTCTACCAAATCCAGGCCGAGGGTGCCGGAGAGTTTCACCGCGATGTCCATAAAGCGGTTGAAGTATTTCTCGCCGGCCGGTACGCGGGTGATGTCGAATAACATGCTGAAGCCTTTATAGGCCTGGCTGCTGAGCAGGCTGGCGGTGAACGGGCTGCCGTCTACCGTAATAATCGAGAACAGCGGCTCGCCGTTGCCGGCATAGAGATGGAAAGCGCCGTCGTGATGGAGTTGGAAACCGTTGGCTTCCAAGGCGGCGCGCAATTCGGTACCGCTGATGCTGGCGCGCGAAACCAAGTGCATGGCGATGGTCTGGTCTACCCGTTCGCACAATTCATCCAGTGGGCGCGCCACATTTAAGAAGGTCGGTACATCCACCAACAGCAAACCGGCATCCAACTGCTCGGCAAACTGGTTCACGCTGTTGCCAAAGCCTTCCAACTCTTGCGTGGTGGCCAAACCGCTGCGGCTGATGGCCTGCAAGCCGATGATAAAGCCTTGGTAATACACGCTCGGAATCGGCTCGGCGATTTGCCAGCGGTCGTCCATGGTGCAACCGGCGATTTGGAAACGGTGGCGGCTGGAAAAACGCGGCAATGCGTGCAATTCTTGCGGCTCTTTCAAGGAAACATAGGCCATGTAGTCAAAATTCGGATCAAACCACGGCAGTTGCTGTTTGGTCATGTCTTCCAAATCCAGCAACAAACCTTTGTTGCCCTTCAGCTTGGTTTGCGAAGGCACCGGCACTTGGGTTTCTTCAAACTGATAACGAGTTTCTTCCTTCGCTTCGCGCTCCAATTCGGCATCTAAATCCAAAGAGAATGCGGCACCAAACGGATCTTCTTCCATTTCGATTTCCGCTTTTTGTTTCTCCTCTGCCGTTCGCAATGGTGCAGCAGCCGCTTTTTTCGGCGCAGGTGTGCGAACCGGCGGGGTATCCATATCCAACTCAACCGTTTGCGACTGTTGAGCGGGTTCGGAGACATCTTTGCGGCGCAACGGTTTAGCTGGCGCTTCTTTCACCGGTTGGTGACCGGGCAAATGGCCGTCGCGCACCGAATGTGTGCTGCTTTCCAGCAAGGCGTCTTTGTCGGAATGGCCGAATTGGGCGCGTACCTGCTGGCGGTATTTGTTTTCTTGGTACATATTGTAGGCGATGACACCGGCAATCACTGCGGCGGCCAGCACCAGAAAAATCAACAAGGAAGTGCTCATGTTAAAAAAGATTCCGTAAAGGCTGAAATGGGGTTGAAACGGCTAATCAATAAAACGGGCATTATACTCAATTTTATCCGGCCTGTCTGAAAAGGCGTTCAGCATTCGACAGCAAAACCGGCGTTGTGCAAACGTGGCCAATCGAAGAAATGGCCGGGGTCGCTTTTACGGCCGGGTGCGATATGCTGATGGCCGGTAACGGCGCTTATCGGATAAGCTTGATGCAAGGCGTGCAACAGGGTTTGCAGACTTTGATACTGCGCTTCGCTAAAAGGTTCGAAATCGCAGCCTTCCAATTCGATGCCGATGGAAAACGCATTGCATTTTTCCCGTCCGCGAAACGAGGAAACACCGGCGTGGTAAGCCATGTCGTCGCAGGAAACGAATTGCACCGTTTCGCCCGCGCGGTCGATAAAAAAGTGGCTGGACACGCGAAAATGCTCAATCACGCTGAAAAAAGGATGTTCGGCAGCCACGATTTGGTTGGTAAACAATTTTTCCACCGCGCCGGTGCCGTATTCAAACGGCGGCAGCGAAATATTGTGCAATACCACCAGATTCACCGCCTCGCCTTCAGGCCTCGCTTCGCAATTGGGCGATACCGCTTGGCGCGCGCCCTGCCAGCGGCCTTGTTGCCAGTTTGCCGTGTTCATACTCATTTTGCCGAAAACACCATCGCCAGCGAATTGATGCAATAGCGCTCGCCGGTGGGTTTTGGGCCGTCGGGGAATACATGACCCAAATGGGCATCGCAACGGCTGCAACGCACTTCTTCGCGTATCATGCCGTGGCTGGTATCGCGCACGCGGTAAGTGCTGCCCTGCTCGGCTTGTTCATAAAATGCCGGCCAGCCGCAATGGCTGTCAAACTTATGCTGCGAACGGAATAATAAACTGCCGCAGCAGGCGCAGGCGTAATCGCCGCTTTCATGAAAATCGTTGTATTGCCCGCTGTAAGGCCGCTCGGTGCCCGCCTCGCGGGTGATGTAATACACTTCGGGCGACAACTCGGCACGCCATTGTTCGGCACTTTTCTCTACTTTTTCCATGCGGATTCCTTTTTTCAGACAGGCATTTTTCAAACCGTTGTATTGTAGCATGAAGCCGTATGCCGTTTTATTCCGCCGGCGACTACCACGCATTTGATAGCCTCCGCCATCCCTTTTATATATACTGGCACCCTTGTTCCCTCTCCATCACTCTGAATCTACGCATGAAGTTAAAAAAACCGTTAATTCTGTTGGGCGGCTTAAGCTTAGCCGCCATCGGCACTTGGGGTGCCTTATTGTTTGTACCGAAAAGCAACGCCGAGCCTTACCGCCTGCGCATCGAAAAAGGGCAAGGCATTGCCACCGCCGCCCGCACGCTGGCCGATAAAGACGTTATCCACAGCCGCCATGTGCTGCTCGCCACCGCCTATTTAATGGGCATACACGACAAACTGCGCAGTGGCAGTTACAAACTGCCGAAAAGCGTTTCCAGCTGGCAGATTTTACAGCGCCTGAAAGAAGGCCGTCCCGATACCGTGACCATACGCATCATCGAAGGCATGCGCTTTTCGCAAATGCGCAGCATCATCAACGAATCGCCCGACCTCATCCACAACACCAAAGGCCTGAGCGATGCCGAACTATTAAAAAAAGTTGCGCCCGACAGCGAAATCAGTCAGCCGGAAGGTTTGTTCGCGCCCGACAGCTATGAAGTCGATACCGGCAGCAGCGACCTCAAACTCTATCAATTGTCTTACCAAACCATGCAGCGCAATCTGAAATCGGCTTGGGAAGAGCGCCAAAGCGGTTTGCCGTATCAAAACCCTTACGAATTGCTGACCATGGCCAGCATTGTGGAAAAAGAAACCGGCCATAAAGACGATCGTGAAGATGTGGCTGCCGTATTCATCAACCGCCTCAACATCGGCATGCGTCTGCAAACTGATCCTACCGTGATTTACGGTATGGGCGACGCTTATCAAGGTAAGAT
>CALFOA010000252.1 GCA_937919795.1 uncultured Neisseria sp. | reverse complement strand
CGGGGCGGCCCTTGCTTGGCGTCCCTGAGGTGATTCAGCGCCAGTTTTGCGAGCCACGGACTCTGCGTGGCACCATGAATCACGAATCCCGAATTTTTCCCTATGCCGCGCTATCACTGCCCTATTCCACTGCACATCGGCAACGAGCTGGACCTGCCTGCAGGTGCCGCCCGCCATGTGCAGGTGCTGCGCCACCAGCCCGGCGATGTCATCACCCTGTTTGAGGGCCAGACCGGCAACGGTTTTACCGGCGGCGAGTTCCAGGCAACCATCACCCGCATGGGCCGCAGCGATGTGGGCGTGCGCGTGGACAGCCACAGCCCCGCCGAGCGCGAAGCCGCACGTGCCGTGCATCTGGTGGTGGGCATGCCCGCCAACGAGCGCATGGACTGGCTGGTGGAAAAAGCCACCGAGCTGGGCGTGGCCAGCATCCAGCCCGTCATGGCCGCGCGCAGCGTGCTCAAGCTCAAGGGCGACCGCGCCGACAAGAAGATCGAGCGCTGGCAGTCCATTGCCGTATCGGCCTGCGAACAATGCGGCCGCAACCGCATCCCCACCGTACACCCCCTCTTGCCGCTCTCCCAAAGACTGCAACAACTGCCGCAAAGCGATGTGCGCCTGCTGATGGGTTTGCATCATCCAACCAGCCTAAAAGCCATCCAACCCGCGCCGCAACGCATCACCCTGATGATAGGCCCGGAGGGCGGTTGGTCACCCGAAGAAGAAGCGGCAGCTTTTCAGACAGGCTTTCAGTCGATTTTATTGGGCAAACGGGTATTGCGCACTGAAACCGCAGCCTTGGCAGCGATTGCGGCGATGCAAACCTTGTGGGGCGATTTTTAAACCTACGCTGATTTGCGACAAGCACATCGTTTGCCAAATACCGTAATTCCGTTACAATCGTCATACGCCCTCAAACAAAAAAGGCTTGTCTGAATCATGACCACTCCCCCATTCGACCTTTGGCAAACCATCCGTGCCGAAGCCGCCGCTGCCGCTGAAGAAGAGCCAATGCTGGCCAGCTTTCTGCATTTAACCGTATTGCGCCACACCAGTCTCTACCGCGTATTGGCGTTTCATCTTTCCAGCAAATTGAGCAGTTCCACCATGGACGCGCGCGCTTTGTATGAAGTGTTTCTGCGCGTGTTGGAAAAATATCCGTCGATTACCGAAGCGGTAGCTGCCGACATCACCGCCTGCTACGAGCGCGATCCGGCTTGCGACGAATACTGCCTGCCTTTGCTCTATTACAAAGGCTTCCACGCCATTCAGGCGCACCGCATCAACCACCATCTGTGGCTCGACGGCCGCAAAACCCTCGCCTATTTCCTGCAAAACCGCAGCTCGGAAATCTTCGGCGTCGATATCCACCCCGCCGCCCTGTTCGGCCAAGGCATCATGATCGACCACGGTACCGGCGTGGTGATCGGTGAAACCGCCGTACTGGGCGATGATATTTCACTGCTGCACGGCGTGACCCTCGGCGGTTCCGGCAAGGAATCCGGCGACCGCCACCCGAAAGTCGGCAACGGCGTGATGATCGGTGCCAATGCTTCGGTGCTGGGTAACATCCGCATCGGCGACGGTGCCAAAATCGGCGCCGGCAGCGTGGTGGTACGTGATGTCGCCGCACACACCACCGTGGTTGGCATCCCGGCCAAAGCGGTCGGCAAACTGCAAAACATGCCGGCAGACGATATGGATCAGAACATTATGTTCAATATCTAAATGTGTCTCCCAACGGCGGCGACTTGAGCTAGGCTTGAGCGCCGCCATTGTTCAGCCTTTATTAGGCAAACATAATTTCCTTTGAAAACTGCATACTGCAAAATTCAAACAAAAAAAGGCGACAAAACACTTGCACCCCTGCCTGAATTTTGGTTTAATTCGGCTTCTGTCAAGCGACACAGGGTGATTAGCTCAGTTGGTAGAGCGTCTGCCTTACAAGCAGAATGTCGGCGGT
>CALFOA010000251.1 GCA_937919795.1 uncultured Neisseria sp. | reverse complement strand
GGTATCGTCGTCCATATCGTTGCCGTACAGGTTCATACCGGCTTCCATGCGCAGGGTGTCGCGTGCGCCGAGGCCGCAGGGTTGTACGCCGGCTTCGCGCAAGGTGGTAAAGAAAGTATGCGCTTCGCTGCCAGGCAACACCACTTCTACGCCGTCTTCGCCGGTGTAGCCGGTGCGGGCGACAAACCAATCGTTGCCCAAATCGGCACCTTGGAACACCGCCAGTTGGTTTACGGTTTCCGCCCATTCGGGTTTAACGGCCAACAGTTTTTCAACCGCTTTTGGGCCTTGCACCGCCAGCATGGCGAGTTCGTAACGGGGGATTAAGCTGATGCCGAATTCGGCGCCGATTTTGGCAAATTGTGCCAAATCTTTTTCGCGGGTGGCGCCGTTGGAAACAATACGGTATTGGGTTTCGGTGTCGTTCATGCGGTACACGATTAAATCGTCGATTACGCCGCCGTTATCATTGAGCATGGCTGAATAGAGTGCTTTGCCGACAAAGCCGAGTTTGCTGACATCGTTGGCCAGCAGTTTTTGGAAGAAGGCTTTGGCTTGATCGCCGCTAACGTCGGTAACCAGCATGTGGGAAACGTCGAACATACCGGCATCGGTGCGCACGGCTTCGTGTTCTTGGATTTGCGAGCCGTAGTGGATGGGTAATTCCCAACCGGCAAAATCGACTAATTTGCCGTTGGCATCCTGATGGGCTTGATGGAAGGGGGTGGTTTGGGGGGTGCTCATGACTCTCGGTTCTCCATAGATTAAGGGCGGCGCTATTGGCTGTGGCACCAACGCATTCCCTATCTGTCCTTGAACCTGAGATTTTCAACGGTTTGACCGTCTTCTCCCCTTCGGTGGGCGCTGCGGCGCCACTCTCCAGATGTTGTTGGAAAACGCATACCGCACAAAAAATGCCGCAAATTCACCACGGCTGTTTAACGTTTTCCGGATTGTTCAGTCCTTTTGCCTGAGCGATTTAAGGGTGTCTGCGCCTTCGGCGGCCGTTACCGGCACTCTCCTGAACGGGTGGATTATCGCGCGAAAGCCGTATGCCGACAAGCATGGCGTTAAGAAAAGCGGCCGAAACCGCTGTTTGCAGACATTCTGACAACATAGCTTGAAGCCTTCTACTAATCAGAACATATAATTTTAAAATATATTGTTTTTTAAACTATTGTGCGTTAATTAATTTTATCATATAGTCGATATATCCTTATGGTATGGTCAAGTACACCACCATAAACCTATCCGCTTTCGCTTCACGGATAATGCTTGAAAAATCAATACTCAATATAAAATACACAAAGGATATAGATAATGGTACATGTCACTCTCGATAAAACCGATTTGAAAATCTTGCAAGTGCTGCAAAGCAACGGGCGGCTGACCAATGTCGAATTATCCGAACGTGTCGCCTTGTCGCCCTCTCCTTGTCTACGCCGCCTCAAGCAATTGGAAGACGCGGGCATCATCCGCCAATATGCCGCGCTGCTCTCGCCGGTGGC
>CALFOA010000250.1 GCA_937919795.1 uncultured Neisseria sp. | reverse complement strand
AGCGGTACGCTTGCATCAGGCGCTTGAAGTTTATAGTAGCGCTTAAATCCAGAGCTTTTTGAGTTTGCCCTTTGGGCAAATGCGGGCGAGCCGCCCGCGCTCCCAGCAGGCCTGTCTGAAAACGAGCTTGCGAGTTTCTGCGAAGCTAAAAAACTTTTCAGACAGGCATTTCACTATATTGATTTTATTCCAAAACTTTGGCCGTTAAGCTATAATCCGCGCTTTCTCAAAAAATCAGCCCCGCGATTACGGGCAACCTGAAGGACATATTTAAATTATGAAAAAAGTATTTATCCGCACGTTCGGCTGCCAGATGAATGAATACGATAGCGAAAAAATGCTGTCGGTTTTGGCCGAAGGTGAGGAGTTGGAACAAACCGACAGCGCGGAAGACGCCGACATTATTTTGTTCAACACCTGCTCGGTGCGCGAAAAAGCGCAGGAAAAAGTGTTTTCCGATTTGGGGCGGGTGAAACCGTTGAAAGCGAAGAATCCCAACCTGATTATCGGCGTCGGCGGCTGCGTGGCCTCGCAAGAAGGCGAAGAAATCGTGAAGCGCGCGCCATTTGTCGATGTGGTGTTCGGTCCGCAAACCCTGCACCGCCTGCCGCAATTGATTGAAGAAAAACAAGAAACCGGCAAGGCGCAGGTGGATATTTCTTTCCCCGAAATCGAAAAATTCGACCACCTGCCGCCGGCGCGGGTGGAAGGCGGCTCGGCGTTTGTATCGATTATGGAAGGTTGTTCCAAATACTGCTCGTTCTGCGTGGTGCCTTATACCCGCGGCGAAGAGTTTTCACGCCCGTTATCCGATGTGCTCACCGAAATCGCCAATCTGGCGCAACAAGGGGTGAAAGAAATCAATCTGTTGGGTCAGAACGTGAACGCCTACCGAGGCCTTACCGACGACGGTGAAATCTGCGACTTCGCCAGCCTGCTGCGCATCGTGCACGAAATTCCGGGTATCGAGCGTATGCGCTTTACCACCAGCCACCCGCGCGAATTTTCCGATGCGATTATCGAGTGCTACCGCGATTTGCCGAAATTGGTGTCGCACCTGCATTTGCCGATTCAAAGCGGTTCCGACCGCGTATTGAGCGCGATGAAACGCGGCTATACCGCGCTGGAATATAAGTCCATCATTCGCAAACTGCGCGCCATCCGCCCCGATTTGTGTTTGAGTTCCGACTTTATCGTCGGCTTTCCCGGTGAAACCGAAGCCGAATTCGAGCAGACCTTGAAGTTGGTAAAAGACATCGCGTTTGATTTGAGCTTTGTGTTTATTTACAGCCCGCGCCCGGGCACGCCCGCCGCCAACCTGCCGGACGAAACGCCGCACGAAGAAAAAGTACGCCGCCTGGAAGCCTTGAACGAAGTGATCGAAGCGGAAACCGCCCGCATCAACCAAACCATGCTGGGCACGGTACAACGCTGCTTGGTGGAAGGCGTGTCGAAAAAAGACCCCGACCAGTTGCAGGCGCGTACTGCCAATAATCGAGTGGTGAACTTCACCGGCCATCCGCGCCTGATTAATCAAATGGTGGATTTGGAAATCACCGAAGCGTTTACCTTCTCGCTGCGCGGCGAAATGGTGATGGTAGGGGAGTAAGTCTTCATCTACCCGTAATCGATAAAATGCCTGTCTGAAAGCCATTTGCAGTTTTCAGACAGGCATTTATTTGGCCGCTTTTTAAATTGTCAACAAATTTGAAAGGCGGCCATTTATCAAGGTATAATGCCGTTCGTTTTACTTTTCTTAACGACTGGTTAACATGACTACCCCCAATCAAGGCCTGCTCGAACGCCTGTTTAAGTTGAGCGAACACGGTACCACCGTGCGTACCGAAATCATGGCCGGTGTCACCACCTTCCTCACCATGTGTTACATCATCATCGTCAACCCGGGCATTCTGTCGATGACCGGCATGGATTTTGGTGCAGTGTTTGTGGCGACCTGTATTTCCGCCGCCATCGGCTGTTTCATTATGGGTGCGTTCGCCAACTATCCGATTGCGCTGGCGCCGGGCATGGGCTTGAACGCTTATTTCACGTTTGCGGTGGTGAAAGGCATGGGCGTACCGTGGCAGGTGGCGCTGGCGGCGGTGTTTATGTCGGGTTTGTTGTTCTTCGTATTCAGTTTTTTGAAAATCCGCGAAATGTTGGTCAACGCCTTGCCGATGAGCCTGAAAATGGCGATTGCCGCCGGTATCGGTTTATTTTTGGCTTTGATTGCCTTGAAAAATGCCGGTTTGGTGATTGCCAGCGATGCCACCTTGGTGCGAATGGCCGATGTGTATGTACTGGAAAACGGTGTGAAATCGCCGAACTGGCCGGTGTTGTTGGCGTTGTTGGGCTTCTTCCTGATTGTGGTGCTCGATTATTTCCGCGTACGCGGCGCGATCATCATCAGCATTCTGTTGGTAACCGCGCTGGCCGCAGGCATGGGTTTAACCGAGTTTACCGGCGTGGTGTCGGCCATTCCGAGCGTGGCGCCCACTTTCATGCAGATGGATTTTAACCAATTGTTTAACGGCAGCATGATTGCGGTGATTTTCGTGTTTTTCCTAGTGGACTTGTTCGACAGTACCGGCACGCTGGTGGGCGTGTCGCACCGCGCCGGTTTGTTGGTAGACGGCAAACTGCCGCGCCTGAAACGTGCTTTGTTCGCCGATTCTACCGCCATTGTGGCCGGTGCCGCCTTGGGTACTTCTTCGATAACGCCTTATGTGGAAAGCGCATCGGGTGTGTCTGCCGGCGGCCGTACCGGCTTAACCGCGGTAACCGTGGGCGTGCTGATGCTGGCCTGTTTGTGGTTCTCACCTTTGGCTAAAGCTGTTCCTGCGTTCGCTACCGCGCCGGCCTTGCTCTACATCGGTATCCACATGCTTAGAAGCACCTTGGAAATCGATTGGGAAGACATGACCGAAGCGGCTCCTGCCTTCCTCACCATCGCCTTCATGCCGTTTACCTATTCAATCGCCGACGGCATCGCCATGGGCTTTATCAGCTATGCCTTGATTAAATTGTTGTGCGGTCGTGCTAAGGAAGTGCCGGTAATGGTGTGGATCGTGGCGCTGGCTTGGGCGGCCAAATTCTGGTTCCTCGGCGTGTAATGCCTGAATATTTACTCAATTTATAATTTCAAAGTTTTCTATTTTTTGAAGAGTTATCGGATGGTGTAGTCTTTTGATTAGCATGAAATGCCTGTCTGAAAGTTTTCAGACAGGCATTTTGTCGGTTTTTGGCTAAATCCCTGCATATATACGACAACGCACTAAAAGAATAGGGCGCTAGGGCAGTCAAAGCTATTAAATTGATTTACAATACCGTTAATGTTTGATTACCCATGTTGTTATTTATATGACTGAGCTGGTTAACGAAATTTCTCCTCTTGGCGACGACGCCCTCTCCCTTGGGCGCTATGCCGAGCGTGCCTATTTAGAATACGCGATGAGCGTGGTGAAAGGCCGTGCGCTGCCTGAAGTGAGCGACGGCCAGAAGCCGGTGCAGCGCCGCATTCTCTATGCCATGCGCGACATGGGTTTGAGCGCCGGTGCCAAGCCGGTGAAGTCCGCCCGCGTGGTCGGCGAAATCCTTGGTAAATACCACCCGCACGGCGACGCTTCTGCTTACGATGCGATGGTGCGGATGGCGCAGGATTTTACCCTTCGTTACCCCTTGATTGACGGCATCGGCAACTTCGGCTCGCGCGACGGCGACGGTGCCGCCGCCATGCGTTACACCGAAGCGCGCTTAACGCCGTTGGCCGATTTGCTGTTATCCGAAATCCACATGGGTACGGTCGATTTCGTGCCCAATTACGACGGTGCGTTTGAAGAGCCGGTACAACTGCCGGCAAGGCTACCGATGGTGTTGCTCAACGGGGCATCCGGCATTGCTGTCGGCATGGCCACCGAAATTCCGCCGCACAACCTTACTGAAGTTACCGAGGCGGCGATTGCGCTGCTGAAACAGCCTTCGCTCGATACCGCCGCTTTGATGGAATACATCCAAGGCCCGGATTTTGCCGGCGGCGGCCAAATCATTACCGGCCGCCAGGAATTGCTGAATATTTACGAGAGCGGCCGCGGCAGCGTGCGGGTACGTGCGCGTTATGAAGTGGAAAAACTGGCGCGCGGCCAATGGCGCGTGATCATTACCGAATTGCCGCCCAATACCAGCGCCCAGAAAATTCTGGCCGAAATCGAAGAGCAAACCAATCCCAAGCCGAAAACCGGTAAGAAACAACTCAGCCAGGATCAGCTCAATACCCGCAAGCTGATGTTGGAATTGATTGAAAAAGTACGCGACGAAAGCGACAGCGAGCAGCCGGTACGCTTGGTGTTCGAGCCGCGTTCCAGTCGCATGGATCCGCAGGATTTCATCAATGCCCTGATGGCGCAAACCGGCTTGGAAGGCAATGCGCCGGTAAATCTGGTGATGATCGGCAACGATAAACGGCCGGCGCAGAAAAATCTGAAAACCATTTTGCAGGAATGGCTGGATTTCCGCGTAACCACCGTTACCCGCCGTCTGCAGCATCGTTTGCAGCAAGTGGAAAAACGCATCCACATTCTCGACGGTCGCATGATTGCCTTTTTGCACATCGATGAAGTGATTCGGGTGATTCGTGAGGCAGACGAGCCAAAACCCGAGTTGATGCAGGCGTTTAACCTGAGCGAAATCCAAGCCGAAGACATTCTGGAAATCCGCTTGCGCCAATTGGCACGCTTGGAAGGCTTTAAGCTGGAAAAAGAGTTGGCTGAATTGAAAGAAGAATTGGCCGCGTTAAACCATTTGTTGGAAAACGAATCGGCCAAACGCAAGCACATCATCAAAGAGATGCAGGCCGATTTGAAACAGTTCGGTGACAGCCGCCGTACTTTGGTGGAAGCGGCCGAACGCGCCACCTTAAGCCAAACCACTGCCGACGAACCGGTTACCATTATCTTGTCGAAAAAAGGCTGGATACGCAGCCGAGCCGGTCACAACCTGGATTTGAGCCAAACCAATTTTAAAGAAGGCGACGGCTTGCAGCAGGTATTGGAAGGCCGCAGCATTTGGCCGATTGTGGTACTCGACAGCCAAGGCCGTACCTATACGCTGGATGCTGCCGAGATTCCCGGTGGACGCGGCGACGGCGTGCCGGTGGCTTCCTTGATTGAACTGCAAAACGGTGCCGAAATCGCCGCCATCCTTACCGGATTGCCTGAACAGCATTATTTGCTGAGCAATAGCGGCGGCTATGGCTTTATTGTGAAACAAAGCGATATGGTCAGCCGCATCCGCGCCGGTAAAGTGGTGATGACGCTGGATAAAGGCGAGCAGGTATTGCCGCCGGTGGCGCTGTATGCGGTATCGCTGATTAATCCTGATTGCAAAGTGGTGCTGTCCAGCAGCGACAACCGCTTGTTGGCGTTTACCTTAAACGAATTGAAAGTCATGGCGCGCGGTCGCGGCCTACAATTGATGAGCCTAGCCGAAGGGGTTTCTCTTTGCCATATCGCGGTGGTCAGTACACCGGAATTTATCGCCGAGAGTGTTGGTAAACGCGGTGCATTGCACAAAGAACGGCTGCGGATTCAGGATATAGACAACAAACGTGGTCGTAAAGGCAAGGTGCTGGATGTGTCTGGATCGATTAAAAAATTGTATCCGGGATAGATAATATAGCCTTGGATATCGCCTGATCAGTTGCTAAATTATCAGGCGGCTGCAACTTAAACGGTTGTAGAAAACAAAAATGAATCATGAAATATCATGAAAGCGAGGCAATTGAATATTGCCGGGCGCAGACGGAACAAGGAAAACTGTGTATGAGCGGAAAATCCACTCGATTATTTTCAAAGAAAGACTGGGACAGTCAAATAGAGCGCACGCCGAACCTGATTAATATTGCCCGAATCACCATGATTCTTTCTTTGTTGGTGTTTCAGGTGCTCAGTGATTACAGCAGTAATGATAAAATCGAAAGCATTTTTGATCAGCTGGAGTTTTATTCGTGGGCGGCGATTTACAGCGGAATTGTGTTGCTCAGCTATCTGAAACCCGGCTGGCAGCGTCAGAGTTTGGCTTTGCCTAATGCCGGTGCGGTGGCCGATATTTCTATGTTGATGCTGCTGGTTTATCTGGCTGGCGGCATCGGATCGGGCTTCGGTATTTTGGTGTTGCCGTTTATTGCTACCTCTTGCTTGTTGAGCTATGGACGCTATCCCTTATTGTATGCCAGCTATGCGGGTATGCTGATTTTGTTCTGTTTGCTGCTGCGTGATCAGGCTTTCTCGTTCACTGATGGCATGACTGAACCCAGAACGGCATTGATCGGTTTGATGTTGATGGGCGCAGGTTATCTGGTGGCAGCACTTACTTCGTTTGCCACCAAAAACCTGAAAGCCGCGTCCGAATCGGTTACCAAGCACAAACAAGCTTTTGATCGTGTTAGCGGTTTGAATAAACTGGTGCTCAACCGCGTGCAGGAAGCGGTGGTGGTCATCGATAAGAGTCAGCGGGTATGGCTGTTTAACCGGCAGGCCAAAGCCTATTTCCCGGCGTTGGCTGTTGAACGCCAAGAGCCGACTTTCAGCGAACTGGTGCGCCGCTGGAAACACTCGGTAGATAAAGTTTTTGAAACCGATATTCACCTGCACTCGCATGCGATGCATGTGCGTGCGGTACCTTTGGTACAGAAAAATCAAGAAACCGAATTGCTGATGCTGTTTATCCGTTCTTTGCGTGATGTGGCAGCTGAAGCGATGTCGATTAAGCTGGCCTCTTTGGGGCAGCTAACCGCCAATCTGGCGCATGAAATCCGCAATCCAATGTCGGCCATTCGCCACGCCAACGACTTGCTGCAAGAGGGCGATGATGATCCGGTATCAGCCAAACTGCACGGCATCATCGACAGCAATATCCAGCGCATCGATAAAATGCTGGAAGATGTCACTTCCTTGAATAAGAAAGACAATCTGACGCGCGAGCACATTAATCTGATGAAGTTCTGGTTGGCGTTCAAACAAGAGTTTACGTTGAATAATCCGGATGCCATCGGCTGCTTGCGTATGAACATGGAAGGCAAAAATCTGGCGGTATCGGCTGATCCGATGCATGTTCAGCAAATCATGTGGAATCTGTGCAATAATGCTTGGCGACACAGTAAGAAAGATGAGCAGGCGGTAACGGTGTTGATGCGGCCGAGCGGAAAAATGCATATTTCCATTGTGGTGTCGGATAACGGGCCGGGCGTGCCACCGGATATTCGAAACCGATTGTTCGAGCCGTTTTATACCACAGAAAAAAGCGGTACCGGCTTGGGGCTTTATGTTGCACGCGAATTGGCGCATGCTAACCTCGGCCAGCTGCATTACCATCCCGAAATGAATGGTTTTGAATTGATTTTACCGAAAGAAGAAGAGAATGAGCAAGGCTAGTTTGCAGGATCCCGTATTGGTGGTTGATGATGAGGCCGATATCCGGGATTTAATGGAAATGACCCTGATGAAAATGGGGTTAACCGTTGAAACTGCGGTTGGGGTAGAAGATGCCAAAGCAAAATTGGACGATAACGATTATGCCTTGGTCTTAACCGATATGCGTATGCCCGACGGTTCCGGCTTGGAAGTGGTGCAATATATCAATGAACTGATGTTGGATACGCCGGTGGCGGTGATTACTGCTTTTGGCAATGCCGATCAGGCGGTTGAAGCACTCAATGCCGGTGCGTTCGATTATCTACAAAAACCGATTACTTTGTCGCAATTGCGCTCATTGGTGAAGTCGGCGGTAAAAGTGACCGATGTAGCGGTTGAAGCACCGAAAAAAGGTGCTTCACCCTCCCCAGCGCCTGCCGCTCAGGCCACTACGTCCGAACGTAACTTTGCTAGCGGTATGCCACAGCGCACGGTTGCCGGTAGTCCCATGTCATCGAGTCGTGCCGCTCCGGCCACTCCTCCTCGCTCCTTAGCTCCGCAAACTTCGCCGCGCAAAACAGCAAGCAGTGGGGCATTTGACCGACCGGCTGAAGTAACCGCTGGAATGAAATCCTTGCGCCAGCGTCTGTTTAGTACTGAAGAAACCCGCAGCTTCCAGCAGGAGCAAGTAGAAGAACAACTCACAGGTGATGCCGATATGCCTCGCTTGATGGGTAATTCACCGCAAATTGTGGAAGCGCGCCATTTGATTCGTCGCTTGGCAAATAGTGGTGTACCGGTGTATATCTCGGGTGAGTCGGGTACCGGTAAAGAGCAGGCAGCACGCAGTATCCATGAGTTGTCGGATCGCGCCGATCAGCCGTTTATTGCGGTGAACTGCGGTGCGATTCCGGAAAACTTGATGGAAAGCGAATTTTTTGGTTACAAAAAAGGCAGTTTTACTGGTGCTGATTCCGATCGCATGGGCTTCTTCCAACATGCCCACGGCGGTACGCTGTTTTTGGATGAAGTGGCCGACTTGCCGCTTTCCATGCAGGTAAAATTGCTGCGCGCGATTCAGGAAAAAGCGGTGCGCCGTATTGGTGATCCGCAGGAAATTAAGGTAGATGTACGGATTATCTGTGCGACCCACAAAAACCTTGCTGCTTTGGTGGATGCTGGTGTGTTCAGACAGGATTTGTTCTATCGCTTGAATGTGGTGTCTCTGAATATGCCGCCGTTGCGCGAGATGCGTGAAGATTTGGGTGGATTGATTGTACGGTTGTTGAATAAATACCGGGTGGGCGATATCCAATATCGATTAAGCCCGAAGGCGCAGGAAGCGCTGTTGCGTTACAGCTATCCGGGTAACTTCCGTGAATTGGAAAATATTCTGGAACGTGCGGTGGCGCTTACCGTCGGCAATATTATTCAAGCCGATGATTTGCAGATTAATGCAGCGGAAACCGTTCGCCGCGATGTTCCGCCGCCAGCGGAGCATGAAGAGGAAGAAGCAGCGGTATTTTCCGCTTTTTCCGGATCGGATGGTCATGCTGAACAGCCTTTAGCTACTTTGGCGGTGGTTAAACCACTGGAAGAGGTGGCTCCTGTCGAGCAGGCGGCGAGTATTCGTGAAAACGGAGTGTTGCAAGCGTTTGTACCGGGTAAGATGCAGATTCAGGATTATCTGGATGCGGTGGAGCGCGATATTATCGAACGCGCTTTGCAGGAAACCCGTTACAACCGTACCCAAGCCGCTAAGTTGTTGGGCATCAGTTTCCGCTCGATGCGCTATCGAATGGAACGGCTGGATATTAATTAAGCAATTAGACGCCCCGATACTGGGGCGTTTGTTTTTGGTTTCAGATAAGGTGTATCACAGATGATTCCGGTTTATTGTACAGACGACGTTTGCGCTGCCGTACAAGCCATTATTGACGAGAGCGGTTTGCCGAAAACAGCATACCTGCCGGATGCCGGGCTGTATTTGCAGGCCGATGCGGACGGTATTGCTTTGCGCAAAGCCGGTGAAAAAAGTGCGGTGCGTGCCGATTTTACCGGTGGGGCCGCCCATTACCGGCGTACAAAAGGCGGCGGCGAACTGATTACCAAAGCGGTGAACCACACCACCAAACCGAAAATCTGGGATGCCACCGGCGGCTTGGGACGCGATGCCTTTGTGCTGGCTGCTGCCGGTTTGCAGGTGGAAGTGTTCGAGCAGCATCCGGCGGTAGCCTGTTTGTTGGCCGACGGCTTGCGCCGTGCGCGGGAAGATGCGGAAACGGCAGAAATTGCTGCCCGCATTCGTTTGCATAAAACCGATGCGGTAAACGGCATGGTGGCGCTGGTGGAAACGGAAACCGCGCCCGAAGTGGTGTATCTGGATCCGATGTATCCCGAGCGGCAGAAATCGGCAGCGGTGAAAAAGGAAATGGCTTATTTTCATGAACTGGTCGGCGGTGCACAAGATGAAGCGGCGCTGTTAAACGCCGCCCGCAATGTGGCGCGTAAACGGGTGGTGGTAAAACGCCCGCGCTTGGGATTGTTTCTCAACGGTGAGAAACCGGCTTATCAATATGAAGGGAAAAGCACCCGTTTTGATGTGTATTTACCGTTTGCCGGGGTGCAGGAATAGGGTGGGCATCAAAATGCCTGTCTGCAAGTTTTTTAGCTTTGTAAAACTCGCTAGTTCGTTTTCAGACAGGCATTGTAGCGTGTGGACGGTTTGCCTGAAGGAAGCGGCACGTTTACATTCAGCAGTTATGCCTTACGAGTAAATGTGAGCAAACCGATCGGATTTAATCTCACTTTGATAGGGTGCAATATATGCCTGTCTGAAAAAAGCTTTAGCTTCGCAGAAACTCACTGCGTTCGTTTTCAG
>CALFOA010000249.1 GCA_937919795.1 uncultured Neisseria sp. | reverse complement strand
CCTACTAAACCATAAATTGATATAAAACTAATACCATGATTGACAACAGTTAATTTTAAATATTTGTTTAATATCAACCTTTGTTATTTAATTTCAAAACATCCCTGCTTATTGATATAACTCAAGATATCAACGAGTGATCCACTAAACCTGATGCCTCTATCAGCTCCATACTGAATAATCCAACTACAATATTTTCTATAGACAAAGCAAATCCGTTACTCAATTACACCTGAAATTTATGCCACCAAAGCTTGCCAGTAAGCGGCAATTAACAAGACCAGATAGTTTGTGATATGCTCAATCTGCTTTCAGCTGAACAAGCTTGCCCCCTTCTTCAAATTACACAACAACATTTCGAGCCATCCCACTAAGCAAAGGAACATCATAATGACCGTTATCAAGCAAGAAGACTTTATCCAAAGTATTGCCGATGCCTTCCAGTTCATCAGCTACTATCATCCGGTAGATTACATTCAAGCCTTGTACAAAGCGTGGCAGAAAGAAGAAAACCCGGCTGCCAAAGATGCGATGACCCAGATTCTGGTGAACAGCCGCATGTGTGCCGAAGGCCATCGTCCTATTTGCCAAGACACCGGCATTGCCACCGTGTTTCTGAAAGTAGGCATGAAGGTGCAATGGGATGCGCAAATGAGCGTGCAGGAAATGGTGAATGAAGGTGTGCGCCGCGCCTACACCCACCCGGACAATACCTTGCGCGCTTCCGTACTGGCCGATCCTGCCGGCAAACGCACCAACACCAAAGACAACACCCCCGCCGTCATCCACATGGAAATCGTGGCCGGTGACAAAGTGGAAGTCACCTGTGCAGCCAAAGGCGGCGGTTCAGAAAACAAATCCAAGCTGGCGATGCTGAACCCGTCGGACAACATCGTTGATTGGGTGATTAAAACCATCCCGCAAATGGGTGCAGGTTGGTGCCCGCCAGGTATTTTAGGTGTCGGCATCGGCGGCACACCGGAAAAAGCGGCGTTGTTGGCCAAAGAAAGCCTGATGAGCCACATCGATATTCACGAATTGCAGGAAAAAGCCGCTTCCGGTGCCGAATTGAGCACCACCGAGGCACTGCGCTTGGAACTGTTTGAAAAAGTGAACGCCTTGGGCGTGGGCGCGCAAGGCTTGGGTGGTTTGACCACCGTGTTGGATGTGAAGATTCTCGACTATCCCACCCACGCCGCATCCAAACCCATCGCCATGATTCCCAACTGCGCGGCCACCCGCCACGTAGAGTTTGAATTGGACGGCTCAGGCCCGGTAAAACTCGACCCGCCGAGCTTGGACGACTGGCCGGACATCACTTACAGCCCTGATAACGGCAAGCGCGTGAATGTGGACGAACTCACCAAAGAAGAAGTGGCCACTTGGAAAATGGGCGACGTATTGCTCTTGAACGGCAAAATCTACACCGGCCGCGATGCCGCCCACAAACGCATGGTGGATATACTCAACAAAGGCGAGCAATTACCGGTGGACTTCACCAACAAACTGATTTACTACGTCGGCCCGGTCGATCCGGTGCGCGACGAAGTGGTCGGCCCCGCCGGCCCCACCACCGCCACCCGCATGGA
>CALFOA010000248.1 GCA_937919795.1 uncultured Neisseria sp. | reverse complement strand
CTGGTGCGGCTTTGTCTTACGGGGCGTATTGGCTGTTTCATTAAGTTGATTACCTGCCTTACTCCACCTTGCTATTGCATCCAACAAAAATGCCTGTCTGAAAAAACTTTTACAAGTTCGTTTTCAGACAGGCATTTATCATTTCACTACTTCTTCCCCTTATACCCCAACGCCTCAAACAGCAATCCCGGCAAATTCACCGTAATCGGCGGATCGTCCGGCTGCAAAGGGCGCAGCGTGAGGGTATACGTTTCCGGCTGCTCAGGCGGAAAAACCAGCGCTTCGTGCCGCAGGGCGCGCAGGCAGTGGTCTAAACGGAAATAATCCAAAGGGTTGCCGGCGGGTACGATTTCACAGGCCAATAAATAATAAGCACCGGTGGGCATCTCCTGAATCAGCAAACTTGAGCCGCGAAATACTGCCCAGCCCTGCGCGGGTGCGCCGCGCGGTATCGGCTCATGATACAGGCCGACAAACACCACGCCGCGCGGGCTGCGGTTTTCAATACGGATTTCAACCGGATGCGGCAGGCGGTGGGTTTTGCCGCGAAAACGGCGATAAGGTACGGCGTTCAGGCGGCTGTCGGCCAGTTCGCCTTCCAGCGTTTGGGTAAATTCAGCGGTTTGGCGACGGTATTCGCGCGGTGAAAATCCGGTATGGCGGCGGAACAGACGGCTGAAGGTGCCCGAGCTGGCATGGCCGGCTTCCAGTTGCGAATCGATAATGCTGTCCCCCGCCACCAAAGGCTCTATGCCTTGTTCGATTTTCAGCGCTGCAAGATATTCGCGCAGGCTCAAGCCGGTTTCGGCGCGAAAACGGCGACTCAAGGCAAAACGGCTGATGCCGAAATGCGCGGCAATTTCGGCGGGGGTGGGATTGTGGTGCAAATGGCTGCGGATATAGGCGCTGATTTCGGCCAAGCTCGCTGGTTTCATCATTCGGCCTGCTGTTTTGAAGGGAAATCACAGTATAAAAGCATGGCGGGAAGCAGGCAAACCGGGGCGGCAAAGCAGCCGTATCACTCGCGATTTTACCGCTTCTCTAGTTACACCTTTAATATATTAACAAAATAAGTAGTTGATTGTAGTTAGTTTATTTTTGACCGACATCAATAACCAGATCGGCGGTATGGCGTTTAATGCGATTAACAATCATTTTTTCAATTCTGTTGATTGTTCATATTTTACGCTGCATCCTCAAATAAGGAGTCAATCATGACCGCTTCACAAAAATAACCGTATGCTTCAGCGACCAATCTCAAGGTTATTCTTTGGACCACCCTAATCGGCGGCTTCTTCAGCTCGCTGGTGAAATGGGGCTCGGAAGTCAACATGCCGCCGCGCGCGCCGGGCGAAATTTCGCCGCCGGGAGCCAATATCGATGCTTGGCTGGGCTGGCTCGGTTTTAATCAACATTCGCTGGATTATATGTTTCAAGGCAACAGCATACTGGGTGCGGTAACGCTGTATCACTGGTTGTTTAGCTTTGTTTTTGCCTTGGTATATGTGGTCGGCTCGATTTACTGGCCGCGCACCCGTCTGTGGTTTGGCGCGTGGTACGGCATTCTGATTACCGTAGCCATGCACGGCTTGCTGATTCCGCTATTCGGTTTCCGCAATCCGTCTTACGCGCCGGAAGGCACGGTCGGCTGGATGTGGAACCTGAACGGTTTTGAATTGTGGAGCGAATTTTTAGGACATATTTACTGGTCGGTATCGATTGAAGTGTGCATGATTGCCGTGTTGGCTTATTTTGCCCGCCCGATTAAAGGTGATTGGGTAGAACGCTGAATTGCAAAGATAAACATCAACCCCGTGCGGCAAACGGCACGGGGTTGTTTTTTTCAGACAGGCATTTGCGCTTTAACTCACCACATTCTGCGGCTTACCGGCGGCAAACTGATTCACATTGTCCACCAGCATATCAAACAACCGATTCTGCGCTTCTTCGCTGGCCCACGCCATGTGCGGGGTCACGATTAAATTGGGCAGGCGGGTGTTGGTGAGCGGATTGCCGTTTACCGGCGGCTCTTCGGTAAGCACGTCAAAACCGGCGCCGGCAAGCGTGCCGTATTTCAGCGCGGCGACCACAGCTTGTTCATCGGCCAAACCGCCGCGGCCGACGTTAATCAAAATGGCACCGGGTTTC
>CALFOA010000247.1 GCA_937919795.1 uncultured Neisseria sp. | reverse complement strand
CGCGCACGGCATAGCCGTTGGGATAAGGGCCGAAATATTGATTGCCTTTTTTCAGATTGCCGCGGTAATAAGCCATTTGCGGAAAGGCATGACCGCTCAACATCAGATAAGGATAGCTTTTATCATCTCGAAACAGGATATTGTATTTGGGCGACAAGGCTTTGATGAAGTTGTTTTCCAGAATCAGCGCCTCGGCTTCCGAGCGGGTAACTGTGGTTTCCACTTGCGCCACCTGCTTAATCATCAACGTGATACGCGGCGAATGATCGTTTTTCTGGAAATAACTGCTGACACGGCGCTTCAGATTCACCGCTTTACCCACATACAAAACCTGCCCGCTGTTATCGAGCATGCGATAAACACCGGGCAGGTTAGGCAGGTTTTTCAGAAATATCGTTAAATCAAAAGTATTGGACACCATAAAACCTGTATTTTTTCAGACAGGCATTTGCCTTAAAGTCTGTTTGAATTACTTACAATAATTAGTAATATCTTGATCGTAACGCGAAATCAACTCCGCACGGTTAGCAGTACGCGCCGATTCGGCAAATGAGCGGTTCAACTTAGCAGTTTTGCAGTTATCTTCGCGCTGCTGTTTATTCTGCTCTTTGATCTTTTCATTTTGCTCATCAATTTCTTTATTTTGTGCATTGATTTGCTCATTGAGTTTGGCCTGTTGCTCGATTAAAGAACCTTCCTTTGAAGCAGCTGTTACCGCAGGCGCAGCCGGTGTCGAAGTACTGGTACGGACATTAACACGCTGAGTTTGGCCGTATTTTAAATTAGGCGGCACATCGGAATAGCTGGAAGTACCTTTGTTATTTTTCCAATTATAAACATCATTGGCTGAAACGCTACCGGCAACCAACAGCAATCCCGCTAAAGACAATTTCGCAAGTGAAGTAATGTGCATATTTGTGCTCTTTCTCTAAATATAGAAATGATTGAAGAGTTATTGAAGTAGCAACATTTTACTGGCTAAAATTACCGCTGTCATGGCATGAAGTAAAAAATAGCGTTTTTTCATCCGCTGCATTTACCAAAGCGCATCGGATTTGCTACAATACAGTGCATCATGCACAAACTGAAAGCCTAATTGCATCATGCGTATCGTAGAAAAAGCCTATACTTTTGACGACGTGCTGCTGGTTCCCGCCCATTCCAGTGTTTTACCGCGCGACGTTTCTCTCTCTACCCAACTCACCCGCAACATCCCCCTCAATCTTCCCCTTCTCTCTGCTGCTATGGATACGGTTACCGAAGCCCGTTTGGCCATCTCAATGGCGCAGGAAGGCGGCATCGGTATTATCCACAAAAACATGACTCCCGAGCTGCAGGCTCGAGCTGTTGGTAAAGTCAAACGCCACGAAAGCGGCGTGGTGAAAGACCCGGTGACCATCGGCCCAGATATGCTGATCGGCGAATTGCTGACCATGCTCGCACAACGCAAACGCAAGATGTCTGGCCTGCCGGTGGTAGAAAACGGTAAAGTCGTCGGCTTGGTGACTAACCGTGATTTACGTTTTGAAAAACGTTTGGATCAACCGGTTTCCGCCATCATGACCCCGCGCGATCGTTTAGTGACCGTTTCCGAAGGCACCAGCATTGAAGATGCGCGTGAGATTATGCATGAACATAAAGTAGAGCGCGTGTTGGTGGTTAACGAACAAAACGAGCTTAAAGGCTTGATTACGGTTAAAGATATTCTGAAAACCACTGAATTTCCAAATGCCAACAAAGACAGCGAAGGCCGCCTGCGGGTGGGCGCGGCAGTGGGTGTCGGCGCCGATACCGATGAGCGTGTGAAGGCCTTGGTAGAAGCTGGAGTTGATGTGATTGTGGTCGATACCGCACATGGTCACAGCCAGGGCGTACTCGACCGCGTAAAATGGGTGAAGCAAAATTATCCGCAAGTCCAGGTCATCGGCGGCAACATTGCCACCGCCCAAGCAGCGCGTGATTTGGTGGCGGCCGGTGCTGATGCGGTAAAAGTGGGCATCGGCCCGGGTTCGATTTGTACTACTCGTATTGTGGCGGGCGTAGGCGTACCGCAGTTAACCGCAATTCACAATGTAGCCGAAGCCTTAAAAGGCACCGGCGTACCGCTGATTGCCGACGGTGGCATCCGCTTCTCCGGCGATGTGTCGAAAGCCTTAGCTGCCGGTGCTTCCTGCGTGATGCTGGGCGGCATGTTTGCCGGCACCGATGAAGCGCCGGGCGAAATCGAGCTGTATCAAGGCCGTTCTTATAAATCTTACCGCGGTATGGGTTCGCTGGGTGCCATGAGCCAAGGTTCTTCCGACCGTTATTTCCAAGACAAACAGGAAAGCACCGACAAATACGTACCCGAAGGCATCGAAGGCCGTGTGCCATACAAAGGCCCGATTGTGCAGATTATCCACCAACTGGTCGGCGGCCTGCGCTCCAGCATGGGTTATCTCGGTTGCAAGAGCATAGCCGAGATGCACGAGAAGGCGGAATTTGTGGAAATTACTTCAGCCGGCATGAGCGAATCCCACGTTCATGATGTGCAGATTACCAAAGAAGCACCGAACTACCACGTTCGCTGATACCGTACAGACTGCCAGCCCTTCCTTTCGGGCTAGGCAGTCTGTATGATTCATGCCTATGTGAAATAATGTTGTTCTATCAGCGGTTCATGAGCTGTTTGCTCAATAAAGTTGAATCGCACAAGGTAACCCACCCTATTCTTTCAGACAGGCATTGTTTGCTTGAATGCCTGTCTGAAAACATATTTTATCCCCAATCATAGAATGGAGAATGCTGTAATGAGCGCTATTATTGATATTTTTGCCCGCGAAATCTTGGATTCTCGCGGTAACCCGACTGTTGAGTGTGACGTATTGTTGGAATCCGGCGTGATGGGCCGTGCCGCTGTACCGTCTGGCGCCTCTACCGGCCAGAAAGAAGCTTTGGAATTGCGCGACGGCGATAAAGGTCGTTACTTGGGCAAAGGCGTATTGAAAGCAGTTGAAAACGTCAACAACGCCATCGCACAAGCCTTAATCGGCATTGATGCTTCCGAGCAAAGCTATATCGATAAAGTAATGCTGGATTTGGACGGCACCGACAACAAAGGCCATTTGGGTGCCAACGCCATGCTGGCGGTTTCTATGGCTGTTGCCCGTGCCGCTGCCGAAGATGCCGGTCTGCCACTCTACCGCTACTTGGGCGGTGCAGGCCCGATGGCGATGCCGGTACCGATGATGAACGTGATCAACGGCGGCGAACACGCCAACAACAGCTTGAACATTCAAGAATTTATGATTATGCCGGTGGGCGCCAAAAGCTTCCGCGAAGCCTTGCGCTGTGGCGCCGAAATTTTCCACGCATTGAAAAAATTGTGCGACAGCAAAGGCTTCCCGACTACTGTTGGCGATGAAGGCGGTTTCGCACCCAACCTGAACAGCCACGAAGAAGCGTTGCAGCTGATTGTTGAAGCCATTAGCGCCGCCGGTTACCAAGCCGGTGAAGACGTGCTGCTGGCGCTTGACTGCGCATCCAGCGAGTTCTACAAAGACGGTAAATACCATCTGGAAGCCGAAGGTGTGGCATTGAGCAGCGCCGAATTCGCCGACTATCTGGCCAATCTGGCTGCCAAATACCCGATTGTTTCCATTGAAGATGGCATGGATGAAAACGACTGGGACGGCTGGAAACTGTTGACCGACAAATTGGGCAGCAAAGTTCAGCTGGTGGGTGACGACTTGTTCGTAACCAACCCGAAAATCCTGGCCGAAGGCATCGAAAAAGGCTTGGCCAACGCCTTGTTGGTAAAAGTCAACCAAATCGGCACCTTGAGCGAAACCCTGAGTGCTGTAGATTTGGCGAAACGTAACCGCTACGCCAGCGTAATGAGCCACCGTTCCGGCGAAACCGAAGACAACACCATCGCCGACTTGGCCGTTGCCACCAACTGCATGCAAATCAAAACCGGTTCATTGTCACGCTCAGACCGCATGGCAAAATACAACCAATTGCTGCGCATTGAAGAAGAGTTGGGCGAATCTGCCTACTATCCCGGCAAAGCGGCTTTTTACCAACTG
The DNA here is from genome assembly GCA_937919795.1 of uncultured Neisseria sp. Classification (GTDB taxonomy): domain Bacteria; phylum Pseudomonadota; class Gammaproteobacteria; order Burkholderiales; family Neisseriaceae; genus Neisseria. The sequence goes on along the minus strand of CALFOA010000247.1, from coordinate 3,099 downwards.
GCAAAATAAGGCAGCCTGCGCATGAAATGGGTGACGGTCTTCTTGACCATCTGCATACTCGGCTCTCAATACCACCTTTGGTTCGCCAAAGGCGGTTGGAATGATATGTGGCGTTTGGAAAACAAGGTCAGGGTTCAGGAAACTGAAAACAATATGCTGATCCTGCGCAACAACGCCCTTTCCGCCGAAGTGAAAGACTTAGCGGAAGGTAAGGATGCCATTGCAGAAATCGCCCGCGTAGATCTGGGTTATATCCAAGAAGGTGAAATTTATTACCGCATGATCGATAAGCGCAGCGGTAATTAATAGCGGAATCACACAGATTCCGGCAACACTGATGTAACCACAATGCCTGTCTGAAAACAAAGGTCGCAAACCGGTTTTCAGACAGGCATTTTACTTAACAAAATAATAATTTTTAATTTTACTATATTTTCACAAAACTATTGATTACAAAGCATAATAAGCTATCTCTGCTTTATCCGTATTCAAAATACGACATCTGCATTTATAGACACACAATAAATGTCGTTTAAATGGTAAATGTACAATATAAAGATAAAATCATGTGATATATTCACAAACTGTCATTTTATAAAATGGCACAGCAAAACCATTGCCGAATAACCATTACTTGTTTAAGCAAACCGTTTACCCACATCCGGAAAACCTTATGCCGAAAATTACCTTGATTGCCGCTTATGCACATCATTACTGCATCGGCATCGAAAACCGCATGCCTTGGCATTTACCGGAAGATTTTCAGTTTTTCCGCAGCTATACCACCGGCAAACCGGTGGTGATGGGACGTAAAACTTGGGAATCTTTGCCACGTAAACCGCTACCCGGCCGACGCAATATCGTTATCAGCCGGCAAGCAGATTATCAGGCCGATGGTGCGGAAGTAGTGGCCGACCTTAACACAGCCTTGAGCTTATGTGCTGAAGCGCCCGAAATCATCATTATGGGCGGTGCACAAATTTATCAGCAGGCCATTCCATTGGCCACCGATTTACGGATGACTGAAATCGATTTGGAAGTGGCAGGAGGAGATGCATTTTTCCCGGCTATCGACCCCGCCCTCTGGCATGAAGTATCGCGTGAGAAGCACACCGCAGCCAACGGCTTACGTTTTGATTTTGTGCATTATTGCCGTATATCCCCCCTATAGAACCGATAATTTCATTTGAGCGGATTTTTCTGCTCAAACAGTGTAAGATGATTTCGATAAATGGGCAGGCTGTCATAATAATTGCCCGACGAAACGACGGTTACGAGAACGAAAATGATTTTATTCTTAGACTTTGACGGTGTATTACACCCCTGGGATCCCAAAACCCAACTGAGCGAACAGCAGATGTTTTCCTTAAAACCGCTGCTGGAAAATACCTTGCGCACTTTTCCCAATGTGGAAATCGTGATTACCTCCAGTTGGCGTCAAAAATATTCACTAGAAAAACTGCGCCATCTGTTTTCTCCCGAATTCTCTCAACGTATCATCGGCGTAACCCCTCCCAGTCGGCGAGACTCGCGTGGTCGTTATCCCAACGGCTGCCGTGGCCAGGAAATCTTGCAATGGTTATACCAAAATCGCCGTAATGTCGACCAATGGTTGGCGCTGGACGATTTGGAATGGATGTTTGAACCCTCTCTACGCCATCGCCTGATTTTGTGCGACTCCGCCACCGGCTTGACCGAGCAAAAAATCAGCGAGCTAGAACAACGCTTAACAGAATTGATGGCAAACAGTAGCATCACCACCCTACCGACAGCCAAAAGCCCGCTGCAACAAGAACAAGCCTAAAAACTTGTTGTACACCATATACCGATAAAAAACGCCGCCCGATGATTTCGGACGGCGCTTTTTTCAGCTCAAACCATCATTATTTAGAAGCAGCAGAGGCCGCTGCCGTAGAAGCCGCTTCGGCTTTGGCACCTTGAGCAGCGTTCAAACCCCAAACTTCAGGATATTTGTAACCGGCGAAACGGGTTTGTGCATATTTTTTGAAATCATCGGAATTGTAAACCGCTTCAACATCTTTCAACCATTTGCTGTCTTTATCGGCCGTTTTCACAGCAGACCAGTTCACATAAGCGTAGCTTGGCTCTTGGAACAGCGCTTCAGTCAGTTTGATGCCTGAGCTAGTAGCGTAATTACCGTTGATAACGGCGAAATCCACATCTTGACGGCTGCGCGGCAATTGAGCGGCTTCCAATTCAACGATTTGAATGTTTTTCGGATTAGACGCAATGTCTTTTTTCGATGCGGTTAACGGATCGATATTGTCTTTCAACTGTACCCAACCCAATTCATCCAACATCACCAAAGCGCGGGCGAAGTTAGACGGATCATTCGGCGCAGAAACGCTCATGCCGTCTTTCACTTCATCCAAAGACTTGGCTTTGCCCGGATACAAACCCAACGGCGCAGTCGGCACTTGGAAGGCTTCTACCAAATCCAGTTTGTGTTCTTTTTTGAAGTCATCCAGATAGGGTTTGTGTTGGAAAATATTGATGTCCAACTCGCCTTGCGCCAGTGCCTGATTGGGACGTACATAATCGGTAAACTCCACCAATTCTACTTGATAGCCTTGCTTTTCCAGCGCCGGTTTTACCTGGTCGCGTACCATGTCGCCGAAGTCGCCGGCAGTGGTACCGAATACAATTTTGCTCTTCTCAACGGCCGGTGCGGCAGCAGAAGCGCCGGAAGCGGCAGTCGGAGCAGCGGCTTCTTTTTGGCCGCCGCAAGCGGCCAGTGCGAACACCAATACGCCGGCAGAAACGGTTTTGAACAATACAGCATGGTTTTGCATATTAAATTCTCCTAGAATCAATCGCACTGAGTGCTTTAACAAGTTGTTTATAAAATGCCTGTCTGAAATACTATTCTTTCAGACAGGCATTGAATACTTAGCGTTTATCCAATTTACGGGCAATGCGATTGCCTGCGCTCTGAATCACAATCACCGCCAACACTAATACCGTCACGATGAAAATCATCACATCGGTTTGGAAACGGTGATAACCATAGCGCACCGCCAAATCGCCCAAACCGCCGCCGCCAATCATACCGGCTGCTGCGCTATACGACAGCAAGCC
>CALFOA010000246.1 GCA_937919795.1 uncultured Neisseria sp. | reverse complement strand
CTCTTCCGATCTGTTAGGTAAGAAAGCCACCGAAGCGACTGCTGCGGCTCAACCCGAGTTGATTGTATTTGTCGAACCGATGAACAACGGTGCCCGTATTCAGTTGCTCAACAAAGACGGTAGCCGCTATCAAGGCAAAGAAGCATCCACCCTGCTGGAGCGTCTATACGCCGAATTGCGTTAATCCATATCCTAACTTTCTCTATCCCGCTGACTATTCAGCGGGATTTTTATTAACCCGCGGCATTTGTTCGAGTTTCAAGAATGTAGAATACTGTTCTATTAACCACTCACAAAAAGTAGAATAAAAAAAGGGCACCTATTTCAGGTGCCCAAAGCAGTACTCCATAAAGGTAGATAAATCGAGTTTAAGCAGTTTGATGCAACGGTATAAATGCTCTACCGGTTTGGCGGCGAAGCACCGGGAATTCATTAGCATTCGCTAATACGGTCGCACCGGCGCGACGCATTGCTAAAATGGCTTGTAAGGCATTTTCCGGGCAGACACCACGGCTAGCAGCTAAGTTGACAACAACACGCCATTTACCGGCTTTACTTAGCTTTAATACCATCTCCAGCATGCCTTTTTCCAAAGGCATTCCACCAATTAAAATGGTGCTTGTATTCGCCTGTTTCAACCAAGTGAATAACTTGTCGTAGCTCGCTGTTTTTTTGTCTTGATTTTCATAGGACATAACATAATCATAATCAAATTCCTGAGGTAGGCCAGGCAGCAAATCACAATTGCCGATTGAATTCATTGCACCGCTCAATCCAGAAGTTTCCGCTCTCTTGGTAGAGCCCATAGGGCATACAAAGCCAGTGGTATCCCCCCCAGTACAAAAACCGGCACAGCCGAGAATGGTCAAGTTCTGAACCAACACGCGGCGATGTGCATACATTGCTTGCTTATTCAATTCATAAACTGCCTGACGGGCATAAGGTACAAAATTTTCACTGTCGGCAACGCAAGTAAAACAACGTTGCGGCTGAATATCCATAGCAATGATAGTCATGTCTTTTCCCCCTTAAATACTGCTAATATACTTCGCTTACGACTAACGTACTGTTTATAAGATAACCGGTTGATTCCGGATGAGTGGTATATTATCAAGATAAATGGATGGTGGGTAGCGAAAATTATCACTTTTTTGAAAATACCCATATTGATTATGGTTGCACAAGTAACCATTATTCGCAATCTTAATTATATTATTGTTTTTAAACACATAAATTACAATTTCATTACCTAATTAATAACTTTCCCACTCCACTCAACAAATGATAATCGATGCTTTTTCCCAACAAACGGATATATTTTTTAAACGAACGGTTATTTCTAAATACTGGCTTGCGTACTTTTTAGCCATTTTGAACCGCAAAAAATAACCGTTTATCTTCCGATAAACGGTTATTCGCTCTAAATTATGCCTATCTGAAAGCTATTTTATCACCATAGATAAGCTTACATAAACCGTCAGAACCCAGCTTGTCGCTCCAAATTCTCCACCAACGCCTCGTCCAGATTCAAAGATTGTGCCAATTGAGAGAGGAATACAATTTCCTTGCGCTGTAAATCCGCGCAAACCATACGGGCAGCCAGATACGCCTCTGCAGCTAAGGCCGGATTGGCACCGATTTCACGGGCGATTTCCGCTGCGCTGGCCGGCTGGGTAATTTCTGCTTCAATCCATTGCTGGGTTTCCGCATCTTCACCTACTTCACTTTGAATCAACTGACGCTCAGCTTCATCAATTAAACCATCCGCAGAAGCAGCGGCAATCATAGTACGCAAAATCACACGACTGGCGTTTTCGGCGGCAACCCCGGTCGGTTCAAACGCATTCTGATCCAATGCAGCACTGCCCTCTTGCTTCTGGTTACTCTGCCAACTTTGGTAAGCATGGTAAGCCAAGGCTCCGAGTGCTGCCATTGAGCCGGCTTGCACCAGATTTTTACCGCTTTTCTTTTTTAAAAACGAAGAAACCAAACCCAAGGCTGCCGCACTACCACCGATTTTGGCAAGTGTACCCTTATTATTCGACAAGATATTGCCCGTTTGACCGGCATTTTTTTGTACCGCACCCAATACTTGGTTGAGCAGATTATTGAAATTCATAAAGCCTCCTGAATAAATTCGACAAAGTGAAACGGATAAAATTTAACAATAAGCTTTAAATAGAGCCGTTTCCAAAAATAACAATCTTTTTATCGTATGCCTGTCTGAAAACGAACGAAGTGAGTTTCTGCGAAGCCAAAACCTTTATCAAGAAAAGTAAGGAATATTATGAGAAAGGTAGGCAATATAGCTTTTCTGCGCAGGCAGCGATACAATCGGCTCAACTCTACGGCCAAGCGACCACCATGCGAAAAGCCTTTATCCTTAGCGAATGCGAACCGCCCGAGTGCGACGAAAAACCCTATGCCTTATTGGTGGCCAACCCCACCAAAGGCCACCACTTTATCGCGCAAACCGAGCAGCGGCAAAACGCTTTTAACCTACAAGTTAACCCGCAAAACCGCAATGTCTATCAATGGCCGCTGTCGCGGTTTGACCACCACCCTCGCGGCGAGATTAATAGCGTTAACATTGAAAAAAATCTCGAAGTCAACAATCTCTACACGCTCACCTTTGTAGAGGGTGACGGCGGCCAGCAATACAACCTAGAAACTTGGTTCAGCCGCCATGAAACCGGTTACGAAGAAGCTTGTGAGTCGCTGAGGCTGCTGGCTACCGGTAAACAACTGGCCAGCCCGGAGTTGCACCGTATTCTCAACCTTAAGATATTGGGCTTATTACGCAACCCGTTAATCCACCGCGATTATTTGGTACGAGAATTAACTGGCGCCCTCAACAGGCATCTACCGCAAACCGGTACCGAATTTCGCGAACTCATCGCCCGTCGCCCACAAGAGCGGGTAAGCCGTATTTTGAAAGAGTTTGACTTTACCCTGCCCGGCTATACCGATTGGCTGGCCGACCTTTACGGTATGCTCAGCGAAGGCGTATTCCGCCCTTCACTGTTTGCCAGACTCACCGCCGCGCTCACCACAGACCCCAACCAAATCCGCCTGATCCTGCACCGCTATCCACGCAGCCACCGCTATTGTTTTTTCGCCGACAGCGGTTATTGCCTGCAAGCCGACAACACCATGTTGAGCATCGGTTTTAATATTGCTGCCGATATGTTTTTGATTTTGCAGATTACCCGCAGCCACTGGCACAACCTGAGCAACCTACTCTCCGAAACCCCGCCGCCCACACCGACCATCCCGCTCACGGTAATGGACAACCAACACCAACAACGCCTCACCTTCAACCGCCTCTGTATCCGCCAGGCGCATCATGCGGTGTATGGCAAGAGTAATCAGTTATCTGATTTTCTTTGAATACTTATTTTTTCAGACAGGCATATCCCTAAATGCCTGTCTGAAAAATATGAATTACGCGTTATAACCAATCCAAAAACATCATTTTATGCCGTTTTCCCACACAGACCTGCCTCTTTCAGACAGGCATTCTCTTAAATTTAAAAAAATTTATAAATTCAAAAAGATAAATAACAAACCATCCATTTTTACCATTTTAATTTATACAATACGTCTAAAATAAATAGGGTGAATTAAAAATAAAAACCAAAAACCCGTTTTTATCATTGCTATTTTGTCCAATATCAGTATAATTCCAACAAGCTTACTCTTCTATACATACAGGTATTGTTATGCAATTGGACATCGATCGCTTAATCGCCTATTTCGGCGGTGTGAACGCGCTCTCTGAAGCCTTAAAAAAACAAGATCCCGATCATGCGGTCAGCACGGCGGCGATTTATAAGTGGCGCACCCGCGCGTCACTGCCTTTAGCGCAGCTGCAAAAACTGAGTGCGCTGGCCGAAGCGCAAGGCCGTCCTTTGGATTTAAATGCCTTTATGCACCATCAAACCACCTTGGAGAAACCCGCAATGAGCCAAACCAATCAAGTTATTATTTTCGATACCACTTTGCGCGACGGCGAACAATCGCCGGGCGCGGCGATGACCAAAGAAGAAAAAATCCGTGTGGCCCGCCAGCTGGAAAAATTGGGTGTTGATGTGATTGAAGCGGGCTTTGCCGCCGCCAGCCCCGGCGACTTTGAAGCCATTAATGAAATTGCCAAATCGCTCACCCGCGCTACCGTCTGCTCGTTGGCACGTGCGGTTGAACGCGATATCCGCGCTGCCGGTGAAGCGGTAGCCCCGGCAGCCAAACGCCGCATCCATACTTTTATCGCCACCAGCCCCATCCACATGGAACACAAGCTGAAGATGAAGCCTAAGCAGGTGATTGAGTCGGCGGTAAAAGCGGTGAAAATCGCGAAGGAATACACCGATGATGTTGAATTTTCCTGCGAAGATGCGCTGCGCTCGGAAATCGACTTTCTTGCCGAAATCTGCGGTGCGGTGATTGAAGCAGGCGCCACTACGATTAATATTCCGGATACCGTGGGCTATTCGGTGCCGCACCGTACCGAAGTGTTCTTCCGCGAGCTGATTGCAAAAACGCCGGGCGGCGATAAAGTGGTGTGGTCTGCCCACTGCCACAACGATTTGGGCTTGGCGGTTGCCAACTCGTTGGCTGCCGTACAAGGCGGTGCGCGCCAAGTGGAATGCACCATCAACGGCTTGGGCGAGCGCGCGGGTAACGCCAGCTTGGAAGAAATCGTGATGACGCTGAAAACCCGCCACGATGTTTATGGCTTGGAAACCAATGTGGATACCAGCCAAATCGTTACTTCGTCCAAACTGGTTTCTACCATTACCGGCTATCCGGTGCAGCCGAATAAGGCGATTGTGGGCGCCAACGCGTTTGCCCACGAATCAGGCATCCACCAAGACGGCGTGCTGAAACACCGCGAAACTTATGAAATTATGTCGGCCGAGAGCGTGGGCTGGTCGTCCAACCGCTTGAGCTTGGGCAAGCTTTCCGGCCGCAATGCCTTTAAAACCAAGCTTGCCGATTTGGGCATCGAATTGGAGAGCGAAGAAGCGCTCAATGCCGCTTTTGCCCGCTTTAAAGAATTGGCCGACAAAAAACGCGAAATTTTCGACGAAGATTTGCACGCACTGGTATCGGATGAAATGGCCAGCTTGTCGGACAACTACAAATTCATCTCGCAACGCATCATCACCGAAACCGGTGAAGAACCGCGCGCGGAAATCGTGTTCACCCGCCAAGGCGAAGAAAAACGCGCCGCAGCTACCGGCTCCGGCCCGGTGGATGCGATTTTCAAAGCGATTGAAAGCGTGGTCAACAGCGGCGCAACCTTACAGATTTATTCGGTAAACGCGGTAACCGCCGGCACCGAAAGCCAAGGCGAAACGGCTGTTCGCCTGTCGAAAGACGGTAAAGTGGTCAACGGCCAAGGCGCGGATACCGATGTGTTGGTGGCGACCGCCAAAGCCTATCTTTCTGCTTTGAGCAAGCTGGAATACGGTACTGAGCGCATTAAAGCGCAAGGCGGTATTTAATCATTGAATAGAGTAGATAATGCCTGTCTGAAAAGCTAGCTTCGCAGCAGTTTTCAGACAGGCATTTTTCTGTTAAAAATGAGTTCCAACCGCCTGTTTTACTGATTGACAAGCACTATAGACTGAGTATGATATCAAGCGGCTAAACTCTTCATGCTTGGATTATTACAACCTTGATAAACAAAGGAAAATCATGTCGTTCTTAAAGAAAACTGCTGTCTTCGCTGCCGTATCCGCCGCCCTGCTATTGGGTGCCTGTTCCAAAACTGAAAACACCCAACAAGCCGCTTCCGGCAGCAAAACCTATATTGTCGCTATCGATGGCACTTATGCACCGTTTGAATTTATGGAAAACGAGCAAATTATCGGCTTCAGCCGCGATATTCTGGATGCCGTTGCCGAAAAAGAAGGCATGAAGTTCGAATACAAAAACACGCCTTGGGAAGCGATTTTTGCCACGCTGAACAAAGGCGACAGCGACATTGTTTCAGCCAGCGTCACCATCACCGATGAACGTAAACAGTCTTTCGACTTTACCGATCCTTATTTTGAAGCCACCCAGTTGATCATCACCCCTGCCGACAAAGCAAGCGACATCAAATCGATGGCCGACTTGAAAAATCGCCGTGTTTCGGTAATGAACGGTACCACCGGCGCAGCGGCGGTAGAAAAAATTCAAGGTACTCAGAGCGATTTGATCAAACGCTTTGAAAACATGCCTCTGGCCTTGAAAGAATTGGTGAGCGGCGGCGCAGATGCCAGCGTGGGCGATAATGGGGTGGTGAAATACTTTATCGCCAACCATCCTGAAACAAAATTCAACACCGTGCTCGACCCCAGTTTTGAAAATGAAAACTACGGTTTCGTATTGCGCAAAGGTCGTGAAGATGATTTGATGAAAAAAATGAACGCCGGTATTGCCGCCATCAAAGCCGACGGTACCTATCAGAAAATCCACGACAAATGGTTCGGCAGCGACGCTACACAATCGGCAGCTCCGGCCACTGCTTCTGCCGCCAGCAAATAATTTTCAACAGCAGTAAACCCAAAAGCAGCCTTTATTTTGGCTGCTTTTTCTATGATTGAATCATCTATAGCGAAAGTAATAAAGAATTGATACAAGGCAGCGAGCTGCAGGCAGTACAG
>CALFOA010000245.1 GCA_937919795.1 uncultured Neisseria sp. | reverse complement strand
AACAAATCACGGGTACGGGTATAGCGGTGCGGCTGGAAGGCCAACAGCAAGCGCTTATCAGGATAAGCACCGCGGGCGGCAGACAAAGTGGCCGCCATTTCAACCGGGTGATGGCCGTAATCATCAATCACCAAGGCACTGCCACCAGCCGGTAGTTTAATTTCACCGTAGCTCTGGAAGCGGCGGCCGACACCGGCAAAACTCAGCAGGCCGCGCTGAATGGCATCCACCTGCGCGCCGCATTCCAGTGCGACACCGATGGCGGCCAGTGCGTTCAACACATTATGACGCCCGGGCATATTGAGAGTAACCTCAAACGGCGCCACTTCGCCACTTTTCAGGTGTACGGTGAACTGCATCTGCGCACCGTTGGTTTGCAAATCGGTGGCGTAAATATCGGCGCTGTCATCCAAGCCGTAAGTGGCGAACGGTTTGCTGATTTTTGGCAGGATGGCGCGCACGTGTTCGCTATCGGTACACACAAACGCTTTACCGTAAAACGGCATACGGTGGATAAAGTCTACAAAAGCCTGATGCAGTTTATCGACGCTGTGGCCGTAAGTATCCATGTGGTCGGTATCGATATTGGTGACCACTGAAATAATCGGGGTTAAATAGAGAAACGAAGCGTCGGATTCATCGGCTTCGGCCACCAAATATTCACCATGGCCAAGCTTGGCGTTAGTACCGGCGGCGGTGAGTTTGCCACCGATCACAAACGTCGGATCCATGCCGGCAGCGGCCAGAATGGAAGCGGTGAGGCTGGTGGTAGTGGTTTTGCCATGAGTACCGGCAATCGCAATGCCATCGCGGAAACGCATCAATTCGGCCAACATTAGCGCACGCGGGATCACCGGAATTTTACGCTCATTGGCCGCCACTACTTCGGGATTGTCTTTATTGACGGCGGTTGAAGTCACCACTACATCGGCGCCGTTCACATGCTCTGCGGTGTGGCCGGGATAGACGCGAATGCCCGAAGCGCTCAAATGTTTGGTCACCGCGCTCTGCGCCTGATCGGAACCGGAAACGGTAAAGCCCAGATTGTGCAGCACTTCAGCAATGCCGCACATACCTGAGCCGCCGATACCGACAAAATGGATGTGTTTAACTCTGTTTTTCATATATCCGTGATTCCCAATTCCAGCGCTTTCAGGCAGGCATTACTGTCTGTTTTCAGCTTTTCTCAAAACCGCTTATTTTAAAGGCAAGCGCTGTTTAACGCCATTGTTTTCTTGACTAAAACTGCGTTTTATTTTGCCACCTGAACCGCGATATCGGCCACATCATCCGCACTGCGCGGCAAAGCCAGTAAGCGGGCATTTTCCGCCCAGCGCAGGCATTGTTCGCGATTTAGCCCTTCGAGGATAGCGGCCAGCTTTTCTGCCGTCAGCTCTTTCTGCGGCAACAGCAAACCGGCATCGGCTTTCACCATAAAACGGGCGTTGGCGGTTTGGTGGTCGTCCACCGCCTGCGGATACGGCACCAACAACGCGCCGACACCAGCCGCGGTCAGCTCCGCTACGGTTAAGGCTCCGGCTCGACACACCACCACATCGGCGTGGCTGTACACCTTCACCATATCGTCGATAAACTCGGTGCAATAGGCTTCCACCCCGGCTTTAGCATAAGCCGCTTTCAAGTCGTCTAACTTATTGCGGCCGGATTGGTGGTACACAATCGGCCGTTTGCCTTCCGGCAGCAAGGCCAGCGCCGCCGGTACGGTTTGGTTCAACACCTGCGCGCCCAAGCTGCCGCCCACCACCAGCACTTTCAGGCGGCCGGTACGCGGTGCAAAACGCTCGGTAGGTACCGGCAAGGCGGCGATGTCGGCACGCACCGGATTGCCGACCAAGCCATCGGGCGCATCAAACGCTTTCGGAAACGCATACAACACTCGGCGTGCCCAGCGCGACAAGGTTTTATTGGCCAAACCGGCCACTGCATTTTGCTCGTGGATCACCAGTGGCACGTTCATTAATTTGGCTGCTACGCCGCCGGGAAAGGTTACAAAACCGCCGAAACCGATTACACAATTGATTTGATGGCGACGGATAACCTCTTTAGCGGCGGCCACGGTTTTCATCAGGGTAAACGGCAGCTCAAGCTTGCGTTTCAAGCCGTTGCCGCGTACCCCTTTAATCGCCAGCGTTTCCAGCGGAATATGGTGCTTGGGCACAATCTGGGTTTCCATCGCCCCTTCGCTGCCCAACCACACTACTTTATGCCCGCGGCGGCGCAGCGATTCCGCTACTGCTAAAGCCGGAAAAATATGGCCGCCGGTACCGCCGGCCATGATTAAGAAGTTTTTACCGCTCATGATTTTTTATTATCCTTATTTATTCAACTTGATAGCCGCGCATTTTGCGGCGGTTTTCATAATCGATACGTAACAATATCGCCATACAGCATAGCATCACAATCACCGCCGAGCCGCCGTAAGACATCAGCGGCAGCGTTAAGCCTTTGGTCGGCAACAGGCCGATGTTTACGCCGATATTGAAGAAGCTTTGAATGCCGAGCCAAATGCCGATGCCCTTGGCGACAAAAGCGCTGAAATACAAATCCAGATCACGCGCCTGTTTACCGATGGAAAACGCGCGCCACACCAACCAGCCGTAACAAAAAATCAGCGCGACCATGCCGAGAAAACCAAACTCTTCAGCAATCACCGCAAAAATAAAATCGGTATGCGCTTCGGGCAGGTAAAAGCGTTTTTCCAAGCTGGCACCCAAGCCCACACCAAACCACTCGCCGCGCGCAATCGCCATTAAGGCATGCGAGAGCTGATAGCCCTTGCCCATCGGATCTTTAAACGGATCGAGGAAAGAAGTCATCCGCGCCATGCGGTAAGGAGCAATCAGAATCAGCAAGCCTAATGCCGCCACACAGAAGGTGATGATGACAGCAAACCAGCGGGCGGGCAGCCCGGCCAGATACACCAAGCCGAGAAAAATCACGGTCACCACCACCGTCGAGCCGAAATCCGGCTCCATCATCAACAAGCCCAGCCCCAAACCAATGGGAATACCGACATACCAGACCTTTTTCAAGTCTTTCAAAATATCGGCACGGCGGGTGAAGAAGCTAGACAGATAGAAAATCGCCGCCAATTTAAATACTTCCGACGGCTGGATATTGAAAGGGCCAATACCGATCCAGCGCTTGGCACCGTTCACTTCGCGACCAAACAATACCGCCACCAATAGAATAAAACTAATCCCCAACACATAAGGCGTGGCTTTTTTCCACAACCACATTGGTATTTTGGAAATCGCCAACGCACCCAGCCCGCCGATGGCAACGAATATTGCCTGACGTTCCAGATAAAACCACGGGCTGCCGCCGTCGTGGCTGGCATAAGCGATAGAGGCCGAGTAAATCATCATCAGGCTGAACGCCGTCATCAGCAGCACCACCCAGATTAAATTCTGGTCGTAATTGTGGCCGCTTTTGAGGATTTTACGGTCTAACAGTTTGGATTCGGTAATCATGTGAACTACTTCGGTTTTACAGTCGTTTGTTTTTTTCAGACAGGCCTGTTGATACAGCATGCCTGTCTGAAACATAAATTTGGTTTGCCGCCTGCTTGTTCAGACAGGCATTATCTTGATTAAGTTTATATTTTTCTTATTTTAAATTTTCAGACAGGCATTGTGTAAGCACACTTAAATGCCTGTCTGAAAACCTTATAAAGCATGAAACGCCTCAATAAACACTTCCGAACGGTGCGCATAGCCTTTAAACATATCGAAACTCGCACAAGCGGGGCTGAGCAGCACAATGTCGCCGCTTTGCGCAATCTGATACGCTTTTTGCACCGCTTCGGGCAAGGTTTCGCAATCGATCAATTCCACTCCTGCACCGGCCAAATCGCGGCGGATTTGCGGCGCATCGATGCCGATGAGCAGCACCGCGCGGGCTTTATTGTGCAAAGCGGCGCGCAACGGCGTGAAGTCCTGCCCTTTGCCCTGCCCGCCCGCAATCAGCACGATCGGCGCCTGCAAACCAGCAATCGCCGCGGCGGTGGCGCCGACATTGGTACCTTTGCTGTCATCGATAAAAGTGATACCGTTTTTCTCGCCCACTTTTTCCACGCGGTGCGGCAGGCCTTTAAAGCTTTGAATATGTTGCAACAACTCGGCGCGCGGCAAACCTATGCTTTCGCACAAGGCCAGCGCGGCCAATACATTGGCGGCATTATGCAAACCTTGCAGCGGAACGGCAGCGGCAGCCAGCAAATCCTCGCCGCCCTGTTTCAAGCGGCCACTCTCGCAGTCAAACCAATAATCGGCCTGTCCGGCCAGCGAAAACCATTTCACTTCGCGGCCGCTGCGCTTCATCGCGCAGCAGAGCGTGTCGTCGGCATTCAGCACCTGCACGCCATGGCCACGGAAAATTTTGTCTTTGGCGTGGGCGTAGTCGAGCAAATCGTCGTAGCGGTCGAGGTGATCTTCGGAAATATTCAGCACCACTGCCGCATCGGGATGCAGGTTTTCGGTGTTTTCCAACTGAAAGCTGGACAATTCCAATACCCACACATCGGCTTTTTTGCCTTCGCGCAGCAATTCGGCTTCCAGCACCGGTGTGCCGATATTGCCCGCCACCACAGTATCCAACCCGCATTTCTCACACAAATAGCCGACCAAGCTGGTGACGGTGGTTTTGCCGTTGCTGCCGGTAATCGCAATCACCTTGTCACCGCGCGCTTTGGCGATGTAGGCAAACATCTCGATATCGCCCAACACCTTACCGCCCTGCGCTTTAAACGCAGCAATCTCCGGCGTGCGCTCACTGATACCAGGGCTGAGCGCCAGCATATCAAAGCCTTGTTCTAAGACATCTTTCAGGCTGCCGGTATAACACTTTAAGCCGGTAAACTGCTGCGCCAATTGCGCTTCGCGTTCGGGTTTCAAGTTAGCATCATAAGCCGCTACTTCCGCACCGTTTTGGCGCAGATAAGCAATCATGGAAACGCCGGTGCCGCCGAGGCCGGCGACGAGGATTTTTTGGTTTTGCCAGTTCATTACTTTATCCGTAATACACGGGGTTAATCCGCGTGTTTTTTCTGTTGCTGCCGTCCAGCAAACCCGCTTCGTCATACTCGGGCTTGACCCGAGTATCTCCTTGGGTTACTGCTAAAGATTATTTCAAATTGTATTAAATAAAAGCCGGATACTCGGGTCAAGCCCGAGTATGACGAACAATGGTAGTGCCGCCAATTTTTTCTTATTTTTCAAACAACCT
>CALFOA010000244.1 GCA_937919795.1 uncultured Neisseria sp. | reverse complement strand
GCAGGTACGCAATTGGTTCTTCAGTTTTGTCAATCAGTTGATCGTTGGCATCGTACATCTCATAGTGCAAGGTAACAACGGAATTTTTGGCAATACTCATGAAACTATCCTCTCTGGTGGGTAGGCATGATGGTTTAAGCGTCATGCAATATAAATAAATATTTATTATAACACAAGATTGTTTTCAGGCGGCTGCTAAAGTCTAGGACAAGCATAAAATATGCAGTGAAGAAGTTTATAAAAATAATTTTGAAAACATCTACTCAGTATTGTTGTTGTATTGCAACAGTAAGGGGGCGGTAGTTTTCAAGGATTAAAGATATTTGGTTGTCATGTTTGGTGGCTTGTAAAAAAACTTGGATAAGTTTGCTAGAAAGTGCAATGTTAACTTTTTGAAAGTCTTGTATTTATTTTTAAATATAAAGAAATGCCAAAAAAATATCTGTTTTTTGGGAACTAACTGGAATAAAGCTACTCATACGGTTAAGTGTGTCCTAGAAAACAACTGGTTTATCTAATTGCATTACCAGATTCTGTGGGGCATAATGCTGAAAATTCATTTATGAACATTTATGGATTTGTTAATGAATAAGGGATAAATCTTATCCCCTTCATTATTTGATTTCACTCCCTTTAAGTTGATCACGTAAAAAGAAGGTAATTTAGAAATGAAAAAATCATTGTTTGCTGCTGCCCTGATGTCTTTGTTCTTAGCTGCTTGTGGCGGTTCTGAGAAACCTGCTGCTGCCGCTGCTTCTGCTGCCGATACCGCTGCTTCTGCTGCCGCTTCTGCTGCTGATACCGCTGCTTCTGCTGCTACTGAAGCCGCTTCTGCTGCTGATACCGCTGCTTCTGCTGCTACTGAAGCTGCTTCTGCCGCTACTGGTGCTGCTTCTGCCGCAGCCTCTGCTGCCAGCCACTAATCTGCTCTCAACACAGATTTGATATAAAAAAACAGGATACTTCGGGTATCCTGTTTTTTTATATGTATTACCTGCTGGTTTTTTGGTGCTGTAAAACCTTTCGAGTGAGCAATAGAGCGACTCCGGTGCCCAGCATATCGGCAACGGCATCCAAAATATCACCGGAACGGGTTTGGGTTAAGGTAGCTTGGGCAACTTCGCTGCTGATAGCGAACAGCAGCGCGAAAACGGTTAAACCTATCCACGGCGGTTGGCGATCAGCTTCACGGTAGCTTCTGGCGATGAGCCAGATTTGAGCGAAGAACAAACTGAAGTGAGCGAATTTATCGAAATGGGGAAAGGGCGGTGGTGTGCCGCTGCTTTCTTTAAGCAATCCATACCAACAGGCGATGTGCCACAATAGGGCAAATATCAAAAAGCGGTTTTTTGGTGGCATCAGGCGTGCTCCTGATTGAGCCAAGCTTGGCAGGTATCGGCGATTTTCAGGAATTTGCCGCCACGAGCGGACAATAAATCCCGCCATTTTGCCACTTCTTCGGCAGAGGGGGCCTCGTCAAGGCTGCATTCATGCAGCAAAAAATCCAAAGTTTCGGCTACCACGCCGGCGGGTTCAGTTTGAATCAGGTCGATTAATTCGGACACGATTATCACGCATTTCTTAGTTAATAAAGGCTGATAACGGCAATAGCCGGTTATCAGCCTTTATTGTAGCGTTTTTCCGGAGAACTGTAATGCAATCCAATCGGGAACCGCTTACTCTAGCGGCATCATAAAGATTTTAGAATGGCGCTTGCTTTCGTCGTATTCTTGACGGCGCTCGTTAGGGAGTTCATCAGGTGAAGCAGTTTGAAAACCCCGTTCGATAAACCAGTCTCCAGTGTGGGTGGAGAGAGCGAACAAGCTGTGCAGTTTGCGCGCGCGGGTTTCTTTGATGACGTG
>CALFOA010000243.1 GCA_937919795.1 uncultured Neisseria sp. | reverse complement strand
GAAAAACGAAACGCCCACCGAGCCGGTGGTGTTTATGAAGCCGAACAACAGCATTGTGCACAGCGGTGCCACCATCCGCCTGCCCGCCTACAGCCAATCGGTGCATTATGAATGTGAGTTGGTATTGTTGATTGGCCAAGATTCGGACGACGTAAACAGCGACGATTTAAACGAAATCATCGCAGGCTACGGCATCGGCTTGGACTTAACCGCCCGCGACGTACAAAGCCGCTTGAAAGAAAAAGGACTGCCGTGGACCAAAGCCAAAGGCTTCCGCGGCGCGGCTTGCGTATCCGACTTTATTGCAGCGGATAAATTGGCCGAGCCGCAGGATTGTGCGTTTACTTTTCAGGTAAACGGCGAAACCCGCCAGCAGGGGCAAACTTCGCTGATGATTTATCCGATTAGCGCCATTCTGCGCGAATTGGCAGAGAGCTACGGCTTAAAAACGGGTGATGTGGTATTCACCGGCACCCCTGCGGGTGTGGGCGAACTACACTCGGGCGATAAACTGGCTTTGGATTTGGCGGGTTTGGTACAGGCTGAATTTGAAGTGGCTTGAGCGTAAGCGGTCTAGCACAAATGCCTGTCTGAAAAGTTTTTCAGACAGGCATTTGTTATTGCATTCCTTAATAAATAGGCGATCCAGTATCTATAATCAAACACGCTGCTGGGAGCGCGGGCGGCTCGCCCGCAGGCAAGCGGGTACGCTTGCATCTGGTGGTTAAGAATCAGCAATACTTAATATTGCGCTGCCCAGTTTGCCCTTCGGCCAAATGCGGGCGAGCCGCCCGCGCTCCCAAGCTGCAACATAAACTTAACATAGCAGCAGTCCCCCATCTTTTCAGACAGGCATCTATTCCCCACCCCCAACAAAAATCCGCCCAAACAAATGTCGGGCGGACTATATCAATTTAAGCCTTCGAATTAAGCAGCAAAGCGTTTAGCCACTTCATCCCAGTTTACGATTTCCCAGAAACCTTTCAGGTAGTTCGGGCGGCTGTTGCGGTAGTCGATGTAATAAGCGTGTTCCCATACGTCGCAGGTCAACAGCGGGGTGTTGTCGGTGGTCAGCGGAGTGGCCGCGTTGGAAGTAGAAACCAAATCCAACTCACCAGCCGGAGTTTTCACCAACCATGCCCAGCCTGAGCCGAACGTACCGGCGGCGCAAGCGTTAAAGGCTTCTTGGAACTGCTCGAAGCTGCCCCATTTGGCATCGATGGCAGCCGCCAAGTCGCCAGCCGGTTTGCCTTGGCCTTTAGGAGTGAAGCCCAGCCAGTAGAAAGTGTGGTTCCAAGTTTGCGCAGCATTGTTGAACACACCGCCGGAAGATTTTTTCACAATCTCTTCCAAAGAGGCGTTTTCAAATTCGGTGCCTTTGATTTGGTTGTTCAGATTGGTGATGTAGGTTTGATGGTGTTTGCCGTAGTGGAATTCCAGCGTTTCTTTAGAAAGATGCGGCTCCAGCGCGTCCAGAGCATACGGCAGTTCGGGTAATTTGTGTTCCATGGTTTTAACTCCTGTTATCGTGTGGTATAGCCAGTTAAAATACTGTTTGATACAGCATCTGGCGATTCTACCTATTTTGGCTGTAAAAGACCAATAAAACTTATTTTATAAGCGGCAAACGAAAAGTTATAATACGGCTTCACACCGCATTCACACCAAGAAAGAAATATCATGATGGACACCGCCGATTACACCGAAGATGCCGAAGTCAGTGCGCTCGCACTGCCGCCGCATTCGATGGAAGCCGAACAATCGGTACTCGGCGGCCTGTTGCTGGAAAACGAAGCGTGGGACAGAATTGCCGACGTACTCGGTAGCGAGGATTTCTACCGCCACGAACACCGGCTGATTTTCCGCAGCATCGCTTCTTTAATCAACGAAAACCGCCCTGCCGACATCATTACCGTGCAGGAAGCCTTGGTGAACAAAGAAGAGCTGGATGCCGCCGGCGGTTTCAATTACTTGGTGACGCTTGCGCAGAATACCCCCTCTGCCGCCAATATCCGCCGCTATGCCGAAATCGTGCGCGAACGCTCGATTATGCGCCAGCTTGCGCAAGTGGGCACCGAAATCGCCCGTAATGCCTACAATCCACAAGGGCGCGATGCGGCGCAATTGCTGGATGAAGCAGAAAACAAAGTTTTCCAAATCGCCGAGAGCACCAGTAAAGCCAAGCAAGGCTTTATGAATATGCCCGACTTATTAAAAGAAGTGGTCGAGCGTATCGATATGCTGTATGAACGCGATAATCCAGACGGCGTTACCGGCGTGGCCACTGGCTTTGTCGATCTCGACAAAAAAACTTCCGGCCTGCAACCGGGCGATTTAGTGATCGTAGCAGGCCGCCCGTCTATGGGTAAAACCGCTTTTTCCATTAATATTGCCGAGCATGTGGCCGTTGAAGGAAAATTGCCGGTAGCCGTTTTCTCGATGGAAATG
>CALFOA010000242.1 GCA_937919795.1 uncultured Neisseria sp. | reverse complement strand
CTCTTCCGATCTGAATGCAGTAATTTAACTAATTGATTAAACAAACAAATGCCTGTCTGAAAAAGTTTTTCAGACAGGCATTTTTGTTGGATGAAAATGGTAAAAAGATATGATATAGTCAATCGAGTAATAAAAATAAAATCATAGTAAAAATAGAGTTTTATCAACGCTATTACACCTATTCTTCAGTATTTAAATGTGACACAACTTATTTGTTGATAGTGAGGTGTCTGTTGCAGCAGCTGTAGGATGGAAAATAGATGTTTTTTATGAAAAGTACACTCAATTAGCTTGAAAAATGGAAAACTGATGAAGCGTTCATATTTTGGAAGCAGTATTGCTGAATTTATAAAAATTGATGATAAAGAAATTTTGGGTAGTTTACTTGGGCAGCATGGGCATCAAACTTTAGAAGTATCGCAAAAGAATGCTTGGCTTAGGCAAATTGCTATTTTGAAACAGCAATTATATGGATTAAACGGGTATGTTTATTTCGAGTTTTCGATTCCACGTATGGGGAAGCGTGTTGATAACATCGTGATTTTAGGCAGTAGGATTTTTTTGCTTGAATTTAAGATAGGGGCTAAAGATTACGATAAATACGCCATCGATCAGGTAATCGATTATGCGCTGGATTTGCGTAATTTTCATGAAGGAAGCCATCATGCTTGTTTGATACCCATCTTGGTCGCTGAAGAGGCCAAGAATGTGGAGAATGATGTTGAATCTGCAATCAATCTCAGGCAAGGGGTAAGACTGAATGCAAATAATTTAGGAGATTTTTTGCAGAAATTCAATGATGATGAGCTTATGGATGTTGATTCTTGGGAGTCTTCCCGCTATAAGCCGACGCCAACCATTATTGAGGCTGCTCAAGCCTTATATCAACAGCATGATGTGGCTGAAATTACACGATCTGATGCAGGGGCTGAAAATTTATCGATTACAGCTCAGACTATTGATGAAATTATTGCCAAAGCTAAATTATACAAACAGAAAAGTATTTGCTTTGTTACAGGGGTGCCTGGAGCGGGGAAAACATTAGCAGGGTTGAATATTGCCAATCAACGTTTACAGGTGGCAGAAGAAGAGCATGCGGTTTTTTTATCGGGAAATGGACCGTTGGTTGCTGTTTTACAGGAAGCATTGGCGCGAAATACACAGGGAAAAAGTAAGGGAAATGCGCTAAAAGAAGCCAAGGCTTTCATTCAGAATATTCATCATTTTAGAGACGAGTATTTAAAGAACGAACAGGCACCTCTTGAAAAAGTAGTAGTTTTCGATGAAGCACAGCGTGCATGGGATGAGCATCAAACCAGTAAATTTATGCGCCAAAAAAGGGGGATAGCAGAGTTTAACTCTTCTGAGTCTGAGTTTTTGATCGAAGTAATGGATAGACATACTGATTGGTGTGTCATTATCTGTTTAATCGGTGGAGGGCAAGAAATTAACACAGGAGAGGCAGGCATAGAAGCTTGGATTTCAGCATTAAATAAAAGGTTTCTAGATTGGCATATTCATTATTCTGACTTAATTGTTGATGAGGTCGGTTATTTGCGAGATGGTTCTTTTAAAGAATGGTTGAAGAATAAAGGTAATGCTCGAAAGAGGTTGCATTTAGCGACTTCTGTTCGTTCCTTTCGCTCGGAAAAAGTTTCTGCCCTTATACATGCGTTACTAGATACCAAGGCCGAGGCTGCTCAGCTTTATCAGAAGGTGTGTATTCTCAATACCCTATTGTTTTGACGAGAGATTTGCAAACTGCTAAATCATGGCTGAAGCAACAAGCCAAAGGCAGTGAGCGCTATGGTTTGGTTGCATCATCAGGGGCAAGACGCTTGAAAGCATTGGGTGTGAATGTCAAAACTAAAATAGATGTTGCACATTGGTTTCTTAATGCTAAAGACGATGTTCGATCATCATATTTTTTAGAGGATGTAGCGACTGAGTTTGATGTTCAAGGTTTAGAGTTGGATTGGGTATGCATGGCTTGGGGAGAGAATTTTTATCATTGCAATAATGGTTGGGTTTACCAATCATTTAAGGGGAATAAATGGCAGAAAATTCATAAATTGTTAGATCAGCAATATACTCAAAACTCATACCGTGTTCTATTGACTAGAGCGCGGCAAGGATTAGTTATTTGGATTCCTGAAGGTAGTAAAGGTGGTGATATTACACGTCATTCCAAATTTTATGATGGGACTTACCAGTACTTAAAATCGTTAGGAATAAAGGAACTGTAAGCCAACTGCTATAGCGGAAAAAACTTATTTTTACCACAAGGCAGTATATAGAGTAAGCCAGGTGCAGCAACGCCGTGGTAGAAATAAAGTTTTTTCGCTATACTGAAATGAGAGGGAATAGACTATCTTTCCTATGAAATAAAAATGCCTGTCTGAAAGCAAGTGCTTATTTTCAGACAGGCATTTTATTTTGCCGGGAGGTTAACCTAATCCTTACGGCGTATATTGTGGTTTCACACCGTTGGGTAGCAATTGCCACACATAGCCGGTGCTCTTCATTTTACCGGCCTTATTACCGGCCTCGTCGCCGTAGCCCCAGAAGAAGTCGACGCGTACGGCGCCTTTAATAGCGGAGCCGGTGTCTTGCGCCATAATCAGGCGGTTGAGGGCGCGGCCGCTTTCCGGGTGTGAGGTGGCGAGGAACAGCGGGGCGCCGAGGGTGATGTAATGGCGGTCAACCGCGCCGGCGTATTCACCTTTAAGCGGGGTGCCGAGTGCGCCGATTGGGCCTAAGTCTTCGCCTTCTTGTTTGCGGAAGAACACATAGCTGGGGTTTTGCCCCAGCACTTCGGCCAGATGCGAGGGGTTTTCCTGCATCCATTTTTTGATGCCCTGCATTGAGGTTTGCCCCAGCGGCAGGTATTTTTTATCCGCCATATAGCGGCCGATGGATACATAAGGATGTTCGTTTTTATCGGCATAACCTAAGCGGATAAACTCGCCGGACGGGGTTTGCAGACGGCCGGAGCCTTGGATTTGCAGGAAGAACAGTTCTACCGGATCTTCGGCGTAGCCTAAAATCGGTGCTTTGCCGTTGAGCGCGCCGCCGTTAATCTGGGCGCGGGTGTAGTAGGGAACGAAGCGACCGCCTTCGACAAAGCGGCCTTTGATGGTGCGGCTGCGTTCGGTAATCGGGAAGTCGGCCAGATTGGCGGTGTAAGTACCGTCGGCGGCGATGGCGCCTTTGTTGTTGCCGGTGGGTTTCACGCGCACGGTGCCGCGGCTGTTGCGGTTGGCGGCGGGCAGATCGACGCTGATGAAGTCACTCGGAATGCCGTAAATTGGGAAACGGGCTTTGCTGGTTTGGCGGGTGTCACCTTTTAAAATTGGTTCGTAATAGCCGGTGATGGTGCCGCCGAGCTGGCCGTTGTCGCTCACTTCCCATGGCGTGAAGTATTTTTCAAAGAAGTGTTTGGCGGAGAAGTGCAGGTTGGGGGTGCGGGCAGCCTGCGCGCAGACGTTCTGCCAATCGGCGCGCGCTTTGAGCTTGGTACAGCCTTGTTTGAACGAAATCAGGCTGTTGGTGAAATTTTGAAATGTCCAAGAAGGCAGTGCGTGGTGGTCGACGGCGCGGTAGCTGACGGTGGTGCCGGACGGGTTGACCACGGTGCCGTGCGGTGCGTGTTGGCCGGGGGGCAGCGGAGCGCTGTCGGCACGAACGTATCCGCCGCTGCTGTCGGTAGGCGTGGTGGTGGGCGGGCGCTTGCTGGTACACGCGGCCAATAAGGCCAGCAGGGCGACGGCGGCAAAACGGGAAATCGGTTGATGATGCATAAATTATTCTCAAATCAATAGGCGGCTTTCGATGGACGGAGCCGCCGGGGTAAAAGTTCATTTGATGGTGTAATGACTTCGCAGACACTTGCTCTGTTGGTTTCAGGCAGGCATTAATCGCTGCACTGGCTGGTGTCATCGCTTTGGTGCTGCATTTCGCCTTCCACCACATAATCGCTGCCTTTGGTGTTGCTGACGATTTGCTTCACCTGAATGCGGCTGTCTGAAAGCTTTTGATAATGCAGTTGGAAGCCAAGCTGGTGTTCGCAGACGGCGCGGAAGCTGGCCACATCGCCGTTTTCCTGCCTATCTTCAATCCGGCAGCCGTCGGCTTCTAATTCTGCTGCTTGCGCTTTGGCATAATCGGCTGCGGCGGCGCGGCTCACACACATCTGTTCCACGCCTTCAACCGCATCTGCGCGTTTGCTTTCGCGTTCCTGCCAGGAAATGCGGTGCGGAAATTGCCACGAACCGGCTTTCACCTCGAACGATTGTGCCAACGGGGCGGCCAGTAGTGCCAAAACCGGCAGAATGTACTTGAACATAAAAGCTTTCTTTGCAAAAGATGGGGGGCATTATAACAAATGCCTGTCTGAAAGAAAGTTTTCCGCTTGGAATCGGCTGCGGTTTTACTTGCCTTTTCAGACAGGCATAGGCTTTTGCAAAATGGGTTGTATCGTAGGATAGGGTTGAGATAACAGGAATCCTTCCCCCATCCCGTTAGCTCAAAGAGTGCGGTTTCAGGGGTTAGGGGAAGGGTGGCTGGTTGAGTAAGAAGAAGCATTGGCTCATCACTCAAACACACCCCATCCTAACCTTCCCCCGCAAAGGGCGGGAAGTTACTGCTCAATCAAGCGCAGTACTCGAAAAGGTATTTTTGCAAAGGTTTCAAAAAATGCCTGTCTGAAAAACTTTTCAGACAGGCATTTATTTAGATAAAACGATTTTAAGCTTCCAGCAAAGTATCGGTTTTGGCCGCCATAATAAAGTCGTTGCGGTGCAAGCCTTGGATGCTGTGCGACCACCAGGTGACGGTGACTTTGCCCCATTCGGTGAAAATGCCGGGGTGGTGGCCTTCGGCTTCGGCCAACTCGGCCAAGCGGTTGCTGAAGGCCATCGCTTGTTTGAAGTTTTTAAACTTAAATTCGCGCTTGAGCTGTAATACGCCGTCGACCACCACTGGTTGCCAATCGGGAATCATGCGCATTAGTTCCGGCAGTTCGGCATCGCTCACTTTGGGCGCATCGGCGCGGCAGGCTTCGCAGCTTTGTTGGGATAATTCGCTCATGTTGTTCTCCTTTGATGATGGTGTGGGTTATGCAATGGCCAAGCTCGGGTGCGGGGCAAACAAGCCTTGCGACATGGCGCGGCGAACGGCGCCCATGATGTCGGTTTGTGCCACTTCAAACAAGGTGTCGATGCTGTCGATTACATAATAAATCGGCTGAATGCGGTCGATACGGTAGGGCGTGCGCAATACATCGGCAATGTTGAATTCGCGGTATTCTGGTTCGCCGCTCAGCGCGTAGATGGTTTCGGCGGGTGAACTCAAAATGCCGCCGCCGTAGATGCGGCGATTTTCGGGATTTTGGCCGACCAAACCGAATTCAACGGTAAACCAATACAGGCGCGCGAGAAAGGCGCGTTCGGTTTTATCGGCGGCCAAACCGAGTTTGCCATAAGCTTCGTTGAAGGCGGCAAACGCCGGATGGGTGAGCAGCGGGCAATGGCCGGCGATTTCGTGGAAAATATCCGGCTCTTGAATATAGTCGAAATCTTCGCGGCGGCGGATAAAGGTGGCCACCGGAAAGGATTTGTCGGCCAGTAAACCGAAAAATCGGCCAAACGAAATCAGCGCGGGCACGGCGGCGGTGCGCCAGCCGGTGGCTGCTTGCAACACGCTGTCGATTTCGCCCAACTGCGGAATGCGGTCGAGCGGCAGCTGCAATTTGGCTAGTCCGTCGAGATATTCTTGGCAGGCGCGACCGGGCAAAGCGGCTTGTTGGCGCACAATCAGGTCGTGCCAGATTTGATGCTCTGAAGCAGGGTAGTCGATAAAGCCTTGCGCATCGGCTTCGCGGGCGAGATAAGTGGTGGTCATCACATTACTCCTCAGTAGATGGTGCTGCATTTTTAATAACAATGATTTTGAAATTTAAATGCTTTGTTTTTTTATTTTGTTTTTAAATATGCCAAATATTAAACTTTTAATGGTATATGTTTGGATATTTCAGGCTAGTTTGGCACTAATATTTTAAAATTGCAACAGGTTTGGATGATGTGGAGGTAGAGATGAGGCAGGAGCGCGACAATGTGTGTTTCGAGTAAACAAAATGCCTGTCTGAAAACTTGTAAGCTTGTTTTCAGACAGCATTTATGATGGAAGCTTATCAAGTGTTAGCAACAGATATAGGCAAGGCTTGTTGTCTTGATAAAAAGATCAAAGTAACTTTGTGAATATTGGGTATCTGCTCATCCCTTGAAATTTATATGGAATAAATGGGTCAACTTCAATAAGGCAATCGTTTGCTATCCGACCAATTCACCATGAAAGCGATGAAAGTATGAAGAAATTTGAAAAAAGCTGGCAAACCGAATATCAAGGTATCGATATTTTGGTGAAGAACGCGTGGAGTTTGGCGCGCACCGCCGAAGCGGTGTATATCAACGGCAAAGAGGTTTTCCACAGAGATGCCCCTATAACATCGGTATCGTTGCGCTCTTTATTTGGAAAGCGCATTGATTGGGAAGAGAACGGCGTAAAAATCACCGTGAAAATCGGCAGCGCTTGGCATTTTTGTGGGGTGGCGTGCCAGGTTTTAATCAACGGTAGCCACTATTATGGCAATCGAGTGGTGTGGGGTGCGGGCTGATGGATTCAAACTCAGCACACCTAAATAAAATGCCTGTCTGAAAGCCGATTATTCGCTTTCAGACAGGCATTGATGTTATTTGCCGATCCATCGAGTATGTATAGTCGCAAAACTATAGCGAAAGTAATAAAGAATTGATACAAGGCAGCGAGCTGCAGGCAGTACAGTAGTACGACAAAGCGAGATAACGCTGTATCAGTTTTTTAGTGCTTTCGCTATATCTTCGTCATGTTCGGATTTGCCCCGAGTATCTCCCGCTTCCTTTGAAAATCAAGATACTCGGGTCAAGCCCGAGTATGACGATACGGTGATGAATGAAGTTATTTGGCTATAGCACCGGCTGTTTGTTGCCCATACTGAGGCGAGCGCGGACCGTACAGAATGCCGCGCGGCGGGCCGGCTTGCAGCAGGCGTGCTCCGGTGATTTGGGCTATATCGAAAGCGCGGTCGCCAACAGAAGCGACAATCTGGTTCACGATGGCGCTGAGCAGCATACCCGCCAAACCTTGATTTTGGTTTTGTTGCTCCGCGGTAGAGGCCGTGGCTGAACCGCTCCACAGCTCTTTACCGCTGCGGGCATCGACCAAGCGGGCGTCGGCGGTGACCCGAGTATCGCTTTGAACCACTTGGTAGCTGGTGCCGTATTGTTTTACCGTGATGTAGAGCACGGCATCGGTGCCGAAAATCTGCCGCAGTTTTTCCAGTTGTACTTCATGGATTTCAGCCGGATTAACCAAGCCGTTTTGCTGGAAGGTTTCGTTGACCACCGCAGCGGGAAACACATAATAACCGGCTTCGGCCAGCGGGCGAACGGAAGCGGTCATCATACCGGCGCTCGCCTTGATATCCGGCGATTCGTTTAGCGGCGGCAACACCAAAATCGATTTCGGATCGCTTTCTTTAAAAGCGGAATAGTCCATCGGCGCGGCGGGTTTCAGGTTGCTACAGGCCGCCAGCAGCAGGGCGGCCGCCAGCGGGATCATTTTGTGCCAACATTTGTTCATTTTTTGGCTCCCGTATAGTGGCGGTTGAGGAAGTCCATAAACACGGCAGACTCAGGAAACAGCTGTTTTTCGGCTTCAAACTGCTCGGCAGCCTGCTGCATTTGGCCGCTGTCGGCCAGCAACAATCCCAGATGAGCGTGTGCGCCCGGTGCCGGAGTTTGTTGTTTGTCGCGTGCGGTTTGCATGTATTTTTCCATACGCTGCAACTGCTCGGTAATCGGTTTGCCATCGGATTTCAGGCGCTCGTACACCGTTTCATTGTAGTCTTTCCAGGCATACAGGCTGTGCGATTGCTGGGCACAGGCGGTCAGCAACAGGGCTGTTGCGGGCAGCAGCCATTGATAAAGGGTTTTCATGAGTGGAATCCTGCTTAACGGTTCGGCTGCCACGCGCCGCTGTCGATGCCGCGCACCAGATGATTAACGGCTTCCCGAATGGCCAAATCCAATACCTTGCCGTTTAAGGTGGCATCATAGCCGGAAGTGCCGCCAAAACCGATCACTTCGCGGTTGGAGAGGGAATACTCACCGGCACCTTGCACGGAATAAACTACTTCGGAAGTACGCACGTTCACCACATTCAACGCCACTTTGGCATAGGCGA
This sequence comes from uncultured Neisseria sp., assembly GCA_937919795.1. GTDB lineage: Bacteria > Pseudomonadota > Gammaproteobacteria > Burkholderiales > Neisseriaceae > Neisseria. The sequence goes on along the minus strand of CALFOA010000242.1, from coordinate 7,397 downwards.
TTTGGGATTTACCGCGCCCCAGAATGCCGAACAGTTGTTGGTCGCCCACATCTTTACGGCCAAACTCGGTGACATCGCCGGTAATCACATAATCGGCACCTTTTAAGGCTTGTGCGCGGCCGCTGATGCCGGCTTCTTGTTTCAATGCGCTTAAATCGGTGCGGTTAAGTACGTTAAAGCGGTTGGTTTGTTGCAGATGAGTGGTCAGAATGGTTTTGGCTTGGCTGCCCAAGCGATCCTGCCCGTCGGAGAATACGCCTTTTTGGAAGCTGGAGCGGTTGTCGAAATTACCGATGGAAATCGGTGCGCGCACACCGTTGTAAGTGCTGTTATACGATTCGACTTTGGCCACTTCCAAGCTGCGTGAAGATTCGGTGGCGCAACCGGTTGCCAGCAGGCAGAGCGCGGCTGCACACAAAACATTTTTGGCGTTCATGTTGATTCCTTTAAGTGAAAAAAGACTGCGACAAGCGGTGATGCCGGCCGCCCCGTGTAGTGTGTATTTGGGTGTTGCAATGAGAATTATAAATAGAGAAATGCCTGTCTGAAAGAGGTTTAAACGCTTTTCAGACAGGCATTTAGCTTGCCGCAAACTTTATTAAGTTATAGTCGATAAACTTAAAAAATAGCACCTTCGTCATGCTCGGGCTTGACCCGAGTATCTCCCATTTCCCTTGCAAAGCAAGATACTCGGGTCAAGCCCGAGTATGACGGTACTGTGGTTGTAAGTTGTTTTAACTATAACGACTCATCTGCCTGCTCGCTTATGCTCTTAAGCGCGGCTTGGCGCTCGGTAATTTGGCGGACGATTTGTATCAGGTAGTAGGCGCTGGCGGCCAGTAATAACGAACCAATCAAGCCGGTTAGCATCGACAATAGCGGGGTGTCATCCGGTAATCGATTGCTGATTCTGTTGGTTATTGTGCCGATAAGCCAAGCTGCCCACCATTTGGTTACCAAAGAATGGTTGTTGTCGCGTTGATAGGCGCCGTGCAGCCAGATTTCTTTAACGGCTTGATAGGGCAGAAACAGATTCAATATCGGTATAAAAAATCCGCCAACCGCCCAGCCGGGTTTGACTTCCATGCCTTGCGCGCCGAGTGCGCGGGCGTTAGCAGCTGCCCGATATAACCAACGGCAGAAGAATACCGCCGATACCAAAAACAGAATGCTGCTGAGTACATCCAGCGTCCACCCCAAAAGCTCGACTATTGGGGTGGAAAATGATTCGTATAGCCCCTTAAAGCTTGCCATATCCGCTTGAATGCCCACAATTAAAATGAGTATCCAGAGTGCTAATAAACCTTGCACCATGCTGAGCCACAGCACTATCTTAGCGGTAACCGCAGTAAAGTAAGCGGTATCGCTGTTGTCTTGGTAGACATAGGTTTTGGGTGTTTTCATACTTTGAGCTTTTCCGATACAGGCCTTGGTAAATCCCCTTGCGGCCTGTTTAAAAATGAAGATTATATACTTGGCTCAATATCTTTTCTGCTTCCGAAAGCGGCAAGCTTAAGCATGATGCAAGAGTGTATCTTTCCTGCAAAAATGCCTGTCTGAAAAAACCTTTTCAGACAGGCATTTTATTTTCAAACGCAAAACTGTTTAACTACGAATCCGCGTCAATACTTCTTCCTTACCCATCAGCGCCAATACGGCATCTACGCTGGGGGTTTTGGCGGTGCCGCACACGGCCAGGCGCAGGGGCATGCCGAGTTTGCCCATTTTGATGCCCTCGGCTTCGCAGAAGGGTTGGAACAAATCGTGGATGGCTTCGGCGTTCCAGTCGGCCAGGCCTTCGAGTTTTTCGGCGAAACGCTGCATACGCGCGGGGGCGTCGGCATCCCAGTGTTTTTGTACGTCGGCTTCGGCGGGCGTGCCTTTTTGGTAGAAATAGATGCACTCGTCGGCCAGTTGGTTGAGGTCTTGTGCGCGTTCTTTTACCAGTTCCAATACGTCTTCCAGCGCGGGTTTGTCGGTTTCGTGGATATTGCGCACGGCCAAGCGCGGTTTAACCAACGCGGCCAACTCGTGATTGGGCGTGGCTTTGATGTGTTCGCCGTTAATCCAATAGAGTTTTTTCAAATCCATGCGGCTGGCTGAGGGGGAAACGTCTTTTAAATCAAACCATTCGGTAAACTGCTTCATGGTGAAAAATTCGTCGTCGCCGTGCGCCCAGCCCAAACGCGCCAAGTAGTTGAGCATGGCTTCGGGCAGGATGCCCATTTGGCCGAAATCGGTAATCGCTACGGTGTCGCCGCTGCGCTTGGAAATCTTTTTGCCTTGCTCGTTTAAAATCATCGGCAGGTGGGCGTATTCGGGTAGATGGGCGCCGATGGCTTTTAAGATGTTGATTTGTTTGGGGGTATTGTTTACATGGTCGTCGCCGCGAATCACATGGGTGATGCCCATATCCCAGTCGTCCACCACCACGCAGAAGTTGTAGGTGGGGGTGCCGTCGGCGCGGGCGATAATCAGGTCGTCGAGTGCTTCGTTGGGAATGCTGATGTCGCCTTTGACCAAGTCGTGCCATTTCGTTACGCCGTCGAGCGGGGTTTTGAAACGCACAACGGGGTCGCGGCCTTCGGGAATTTCGGGCAGGGTTTTGCCGGCTTCGGGGCGCCAGCGGCGGTCGTAAGTGGCGGTGCCTTCTTTTTCGGCCTTCTCGCGCATGGCTTCCAGCTCTTCTTTGCTGGCATAGCAATGGTAGGCGTGCCCTGAAGCCAAGAGTTGGGCAATCACTTCTTTATAGCGCTCGAAACGGCGGGTTTGATAAACCACATCATCGGCGTTGTCGTAATTCAGGCCTACCCAATTCATGCCGTCTAAGATGATGTTGACTGATTCGGCGGTGGAGCGCTCTAAATCGGTGTCTTCAATACGCAGCAGAAATTCGCCTTTGTGTTTGCGGGCAAATGCCCATGAAAACAGCGCGGTACGCACGCCGCCGATGTGCAGGTAGCCGGTGGGGCTGGGGGCGAAACGGGTTTTAACGGTCATGGCTTCGACTCTTTAAATGGGTGATGGGGAAAACGGTATTTTATAGTTTAGCGGCGGAATGCGCTAGGCTGTTGATAAAGCACATGGAACCAAGTACGCTTGCTTTAGACTTAATAAAGATATTCTGTCGAGAACCTTTCATGTTATGAATCTGATTCTGCAAACGCTGCTGGAGCGTAAAACCGAGCTGCTCGATGCCACGCTGGAACATTTGTTGATTTCGCTGTTGTCGCTGGTGTGCGCGGTGGCGATTGCGGTGCCGCTGGCGGTATGGTTTTCCGGCCGCCGCAAGCAGGCGGAAACGGTGTTGCAGTTTACCGGCGTGCTGCAAACCATTCCTTCGCTGGCTATGCTGGGGCTGCTGATTCCGTTTGTCGGCATCGGTACGCCGCCGGCTTTGATCGCGCTCACGCTCTATGCGCTGCTGCCGATTTTTCAAAACACTTATCTCGGGTTCTCCGAAATTCATCCCTCGATTAAAGAAGCGGCCACCGCGTTTGGCTTGTCCCGCTGGCAGAAGCTGATGCGGGTGGAGCTGCCGTTGGCGCTGCCGGCGATGATTTCCGGCATCCGCACCGCCGCGGTGCTGATTATCGGCACCGCCACGCTGGCAGCCTTGGTGGGCGCGGGCGGTTTGGGCAAGATTATTCTGCTGGGTATAGACCGCAACAACACGGCGCTTACCGTAATCGGTGCGGCGGCCTCGGCGCTGCTGGCGGTGGGCGTGAGCGGTTTGGTGTATTGGCTGCAACGCAAAAAAGCCGCCGGCCGCGCGCTGAGCGTGGCGGCGCTCTTGGTAGCGCTGTTGCTGGGTGCGCAGTGGTGGAGCAGCCAGGGCAGCAGCAAGCAGGTGGTGATTGCCGGTAAATTGGGCAGCGAGCCGGATATTTTGATCAATATGTATAAGCTGCTGATTGAGGCGGATAATCCTGAAATCAACGTGGTGTTGAAGCCGAATTTCGGCAAAACCAGTTTTCTGTTTAACGCGCTCAACAGCGGTGAAGTGGATATTTATCCCGAGTTTACCGGCACAGTGCTGGAAAGCTTGGTGAAACTGCCCGATGCCGAGAAAAACCGCAAATTCAATCCGCAGCAAACCTATCTGTTGGCCAAAAAGCTGCTGGACGAGCAATATCAAATGGTGTTTCTGGCGCCGATGAAATATCAAAACACTTATGCACTGGCGCTGCCGCAAGCCTATGCCCGGCAGCATCAGGTGGCCACGCTTTCCGATTTGGCCAAAGTAAAAGACCAAATCCGCGCCGGTTTCACGCTGGAATTTATCGACCGCCAAGACGGCTACAAAGGCCTGTCTGAAACCCATCGGATTCCGTTGAAACACCTTGCCAGCATCGAGCCGACCCTGCGCTACACCGCGCTGGAAGACGGCCGGGTGGATTTGGTGGACGCCTATTCCACCGATGCCGAAATCCGCCGCTACAAGCTCACCTTGCTCAAAGACGATTTGCAGCTGTTCCCGCCTTATCAGGGCGCGCCGTTGATGAAGGCCAAGTTTGCCGAACAGCATCCGCAAGTAGCCGCATCGCTCAACCGCCTGGCCGGAAAAATCAGCGAAGAAGAGATGTCGGAGATGAACGACAAAGTGAAAAACGGCGGCGAAGCGCCTGCCAAAGTAGCCGCCGACTATCTGAATGCCCACCAACTGCTGAACAAAAAGGATGCCCCATGAACGCCATCGTCGAATTTCGCGAAGTCGGCAAACGCTATGGCGAAAAAAACGTCATTAGCGGGTTAAACCTCAGCATCCACGAAGGCGAGTTTTTCGTGATGGTAGGGCCTTCCGGCTGCGGCAAAACCACTACCCTGAAAATGATTAACGCGCTCACCCAGCCCAGCGAAGGCGATGTGTATTTCAACGGCAAGCGCATCAAAGATTACGACATCCGCCGCCTGCGCCACCGCATCGGCTATGTGTTGCAACAAATCGCGCTGTTCCCCACCATGACGGTGAAGCAAAACATCGAGCTGATTCCCGATATTCTCGGCTGGAGCAAAAGCGAGCGCAGCCGCCGCAGCGGCGAATTGCTGGAAATGGTCGGCCTGCCGCCCGCCAAATACGCCGCCCGTTATCCCAACGAATTATCCGGCGGCGAGCAGCAGCGCATCGGCATCTTGCGCGCGATTGCCGCCAAGCCCGATGTGTTGCTGATGGACGAACCCTTCAGCGCGCTCGATCCGATTTCCCGCAACGCATTGCAGGAAATGGTGGCCGACATCCACCAACGGCTCGGCACCACCATCGTGTTTGTCACCCACAATATGAACGAAGCCCAACGCCTCGCCAGCCGCATCGCCGTGATGCAGGGCGGCCGCCTGCAACAATTGGGCACGCCGGAGGAATTGCAAAGCCAACCGGCCAACGAGTTTGTGCGCTCATTTTTCCAAAGCGAAACCATCGATTACGGCAAAATCAGCCAGCTCACCGACCTGTTGCCGCTCAGCCGCGACGACATGCCCGAGCTGGAAGCCGACGCCGCCATCGCCGATTTATTCCCGCTGCTGGGCAGTCATCCGAGAGTACGCATCCGCGGCGTGGGGGAAATCGACGGTAGTCGGGTGTTTGATTATTTGCATAGTCGGCAGCGGTAAGGTTTTTGAGGATTGATAAAGAGAAATGCCTGTCTGAAAACGAATGCAGTGAGTTTCTGCGTAGCTAAAGTTTTTTCAGACAGGCATTTATCTTTAAAACACCATACTTTTTTGAGTACCGTTTGATTTACCGGCAACCTGTCCCTTCCCCCGTCTTTACGGGGGAAGGCTAGGATGGGGGTGTTTGAGTTGATGAACCGATATTTCTTTTCACTCAAGCAGCCACCCTTCCCCTAACCCCTTCCCGCCAGCGGGACGGGGAACAGGTTGCGGTGGCTTTTATCATTTCCTAATGAAACAAACAGTTTTTAGCTGTGCAGAAACTCGCAAGCTTGCTTTCAGACAGGCATTTATTCCAGCACCCCTTATCAAAATGCTACAATCCCCACTTTGTTAACCACCCACATCCCGCAAACAGCCATGAAAAAAGCCGCTGCCCCCAAGTCTTTTGAAGACGCGCTCAAGCGTCTGGAAACGCTCACCCAAGCCATGCAGAGCAGTGAAATGCCGCTGGAAGACGCGTTGGCCGCCTATCAGGAAGGCAACGAACTGGTGAAATATTGTCAACAAAAGCTGGCCGAAGTAGAGCAGAAGCTGCAAGTTTTGGATGCCGGTGAACTGAAGGATTTGAACCTTGAGCAAAGCGAATGATTTGAAAACATGGCAGCAGCAGGCGCAGGCGCAGACCGAATTGACACTGGAGCGCATGTTGCCGACCGCCGCCACCGTGCCGAACACCCTACACGAAGCGATGCGTTACAGCGCGCTCGACGGCGGCAAACGGCTGCGCCCCCTGCTGGTATTGGCCGCTGCCGAATTGGGCGACGCCGATGCTGCCGCGCTGGAGCAGGCGATGGCGGCGATTGAGATGGTGCACGTTTACTCGCTGGTACACGACGATATGCCGCCGATGGATAACGATAGCCTGCGCCGCGGCAAGCCGACCTGCCATGTGCAATACGATGAAGCCACTGCGCTGTTGGTGGGCGATGCGCTGCAAACGCAGGCGTTCGACGTATTAAGCCGCCCCACCGGCCTGCCTGCCGCGCGCCAGTTGAAAATGGTGTCGGTGTTGGCGCAAGCTTCCGGCAGCCTCGGCATGGCGGGCGGGCAGGCGATTGATTTGGCCAATGTCGGCAAGGCGATGAACCAAACCGAATTGGAACAGATGCACGGCCTGAAAACCGGCGCACTTATCCGTGCGGCGGTGGCGCTCGGCGCACTCAGTTGCCCCGAGCTTGATGATGCCGCCCTGCAACGCTTAGACCAATACGCCGCCAAACTCGGCTTGGCGTTTCAAGTGATTGACGACGTACTCGATTGCGAAGCCGATACCGCCACCCTCGGCAAAACCGCCGGCAAAGACGCGGATAACGACAAACCCACCTATGTAAAACTGATGGGCTTGGCCGCCGCCCGCGCTTACGCCGAAACGCTGGTGGCCGATGCCGTGGCTTTGTTAGAGCCGTTCGGAGAAGATGCGCTGCGTTTGCGCCAGTTGGCGGAATATGTGACCGCGCGCAATCATTGATGTTTGATTGGATGTTTAAATGCCTGTCTGAAAACGAACGAAGTAAGTTTCTGCGTAGCTAAAACGAGCTTGCGAGTTTTCAGACAGGCATTTTGTTTTATAAAAACACTTTGAACAGATTTGAACAGAAGCGTCATACTCGGGCTTGACCCGAGTATCTTTTTGTTGGTTAAGGAATGGGAGATACTCGGGTCAAGCCCGAGTATGACGGGAGAGGGTTTTCAGACAGGCATTCTGGGAGCGCGGGCGGCTCGCC